>NZ_JALJRP010000026.1:0-77376 GCF_024519715.1 Pseudomonas sp. Pse35
GGCCGCTTCGCGCCCCAGCGGGAGCAAGCTCCCTCGCCACAGTTACCGATTCTGTATTAACTGACTGGCATTGGGGCAAGCCAGCTCCCACAGTTTTACAGGATCAAGCCGACGTGCGCAGGCGCGCCATGCTCAGGGTGTCGACAAACATACCGTCGCGCAGGGCGTAATCGCGCAGCCGCCCTTCCACTTCGAAGCCGAACTTGCGGTACAGGTTGTGCGCAGGCTCGTTGTCCGCGTAAACAGTCAGCTCCACACGGCGCAGGTTCATCCAGTTGTCGGCTACCTCCAACGCGGCCGCCAACAGCCGCGAACCGACGCCCTTGCCCTGCCACGCGGGCGCCACGCCCATACCCAACGAGCCAACGTGGCTCTGGCGTACACGCAGATATTGCTCAAGCCCCAGTTGGCCAATCACCTCACCGCCCTGCACCGCCACCAGTTGCAGGCGCCGCTCGTTATCCATCACCAGGCGCTTGCGCCACATCTCAACAGACTGAAAAGGCATTTGCAGCACCTGACGACAAACAGCCGGTTCGTTGTAGAGCGCGGCGACGCCCTCCAGGTGGGCCTCGGTAAAACGCTGGATCACGATAGACGGTTCAGGTGGGTGCATTGCATTTCATCCTTTGAAAGACAAGTGGCGGGCCAGTGTAGAGGCTAAGCGCCTGGCTGACGAGCCGGGAGTTTTCCCACTGGCCGACCAGCACCATCCTGCATCTGAACGATGGCGATCCATATGCGCAGCGCCGATACTCTGCCCAGGCCCTGCCCCGTCAACCCGACGCTTCGGCCTTCACCCTGTGACGAGAACAACAAAAAAAGTCCCACAGAGGAACACCCATGAGCCGTTTTGATCACTCGGGCCTGTTGCAGGCCTTCAGCACCCTGACCCTGGACCTGCAACGGCTGGCCCAACATCAGGACATCGAACACTTCCAGCGCCATGCCCTGGCACGCGTCAGCCAATTGCTGGCCTTCGACAGTGCCTGGTGGGGACGCTCGGCTGTCATCAACGGTCTGCCGCAAGAGCACAACAGCTACCTCTATCAGTTGCCACCCGACTACCTGGCGGACTGGCAGTCGATCCGCCATCTGGACGTTACCGTTGCACGGGTGCATGCCTCGCCTGGCGAGGCAGTGATTATCGATATGCGCGACCCCGCCAACGGCAGCGCCTTGAATTGGCTGGGGCAACGCCACGGCCTGGGTGAATTGCTGTGTGTGATCCATATCGACCCGCAAACCCACCTCAGCCACCACCTGACGCTCTACCGCCAGCCCACTGCGCCCACGTTCAACGCGCAGGATTGCCAGTTACTCAATAACCTGATGCTGCATCTGGTGGCGGCGGTCTCGGCAAACCAGATCCGCACCTTGGTGGCCATGCGTGAAACCCTGGCCAGCCCGCGCAATCTGGCCCTGGCGGTGTGCGACCCACGGGGTGTGTTGCAATGCGCCGAGCGTGGTTTTGTCGACCTGCTGCTCAGCGAATGGCCGCAATGGCGTGGCCCCACCCTGCCGGTGTTGCTGGATGAGCGCGGGCATGACGGCAAGCGCATCCATATCCAGGCGTCACCGGTGGGCGACCAATTGCTGTTGGCCGCGCGCCTCAACCGCGCCCTGCCCCAGCTCAGCCCACGGGAAAACGACGTAGCCCAAGGGTTTGGCGAGGGCAAGACCTACAAGGAAGTGGCCCGCGACCTTGGCCTCTCACCCAACACCGTGCGTCACCATATCCGCGCCATCTACGCCAAGCTCGGCGTCAAGGACAAGGCGCGCATAGCGCACCTGGTGCACGCCCCGCCCGACTGACCCTGCCCGCTTCTCCCACGGTTTTGCCACGGTCGTTTTTACGGTCACGGGCTGCTGTTGCCCATTTTCCGGCCTCCTCTGACACGAGACGCTTCGCCATGACTTCAACGCGCCTACGTAACCTGACAGTGCTGTGCGCCAGCCTGTTCAGCCTCGACAGCCAGGCTGCCGACCTCAACGCCCGGGACTTTTTCGCCGCCCCACCGGGCACCCGCCTGGGTGTGCTGTACCTGCCCGCCACCCGTGCCAGCGATTTCCATGGCCCCGCCGACAGCACCGGCAAGGCCGACCTCAGGGTCAACGCCGTGGCTTACCGCCAGGTGTATTTCACCGACGCCTGCGGCACGTTGTGCACGCCGCAATTCATCCTGCCCTTTGCCGACATCAGCGCACGCCTGCCCGGCGCCAACCAGCGCAGCCGCGAGCGCGGCCTGGGCGATCCACAGGTGGGCGGCACGCTGTTTTTCGTCAACGACCCGGCTTCGCGCACTTACAGCGGCTTGTTGAGCCTGATCACCGTGCCGGTGGGTGAGTATCACAGTCAAAACCCGGACGTCTCTCCCGGTGCCAATCGCTGGGGCGCCACCTTTGTCTACAACTACACCCACGGCATCGGCGAAAACTGGGTACTGGAAGCCAACCTGGAAGCCCAGCTCTATGGCCGCAATGACGATTACTTTGGCAGCGAACTCAAGCAAGCCCCGCTGTATCGCCTGCAGGCTTTTGCCTCGTATGACTTCAGCGCCGCCACTTACGGTGCACTGCGCCTGATCCAGGCCGACGGTGGCGCCCTGCGCCTCGACAACCGCCGCCTCGACGACACCCACAAGCGCTACACCCAAGTCGGCTTCGAACTCGGGCATTGGCTCGACCGGCAGAACCAACTGATGGTCAGCCTTTCGCAAAGCGTTGCGGCTTCCAATGGCTATGCCGGCACCGAAGCGCTGTTGCGCCTGGTGCATGTGTTCTGACCCCTTTCCCTGGAGCTTGAAAATGCCCATTTCCAACCCTGCGATAACGGCACGCCTGGCAGCGATCGTGCTGTTTGCCGCCATCACCCCGACCATCCTGATGACAGCTCCCGCCGTGGCCGCGCAGTTGGCCAGCCAGTGGCAACTGAGCCCGGCGCGTATTGGCGACTTGTTTTCCGTGGAACTGGGCGCCATGAGCCTGGCGACCTTGCCCGCCTGGTGGTGGCTCAAGCGGGTCGACTGGCGCACCGCCGCCCGGGTCGCCGCGCTGCTGTTCATGGCCGCCAACCTGCTGTCGATGCTGGCCGACACCTACGCCGGACTGCTGGTGTTGCGCGCTGCCAGCGCCCTGGCCGGCGGCTCGCTGATGATCCTCTGCCTGGCCAGTGCGGCCACCACCGCCAACCCCAGCCGGGTCTATGGTTTGTGGGTGATGGGGCAGTTGATCGTCGGTGCCCTTGGCCTGGTGATGTTGCCTGGTTTGTTCGAACGATTTGGCTTGAATGCCTGCTACTTGATCCTGGCGGGGTTGATGGCTCTGCTGCTGCCATTGGCGCGGGCGTTTCCCGCCGGTAGCCCTGCGTTGCCCGCCAACCGCGCCCCGGTCTTGCCCGGTTCACGCTGGAAAGCCGCCCTGGGGGTTGGCGCGGTGCTGGCCTTTTACATCAGCCTGGGGGGCGTATGGACCTTTATCGGTGCCTTGGGCGCCAGTGCCGGGATTTCGGCGCAGCACGGCGGCGAAATCCTCGCCATCGCCACCGTGATGGGCATTGCCGGGGCCGCGAGCGCTTCACTGATCGGGGCCCGCTTGCCGCGTGGAGTGCTGTTGCTGCTGGGCTACCTGTTGATGGCGGCAGCGGTGCTCTTGTTGCTTGGCCAGCCCGCATTGCTGCGATTTGCCTTGGCGGCGCTGCTGTTCAAATTCACCTGGACCTTCATTCTGCCGCTGATCCTGGCCTGCCTGGCCGACCTCGATCACAGCGGCAAGCTGATGAACGCCTCCAACTTGGTCATCGGCGGCGGCCTGGCCATCGGCCCAGCGCTCGCCGGCCGCCTGATCGAGGCCAGCGGCGGGTTCAGCCTGTTGCTGCTCGGTGCAGCCGCTATCACCTTGCTGTCGCTGGTGATGATCATCGCCAGCCGTCCCCACTCCCCCACTGAACTGGAACCGGTATGAACCCAACCACCGCATTTTTCTTCGACGAAATTAGCCTGTGGCACAGCGCCGGCGCCCATGCGCTGACCCTGCCCGTGGGCGGCTGGGTGCAGCCGCCGGCCGGCAGCGGGCATGCCGAGTCGCCGGAGACCAAGCGCCGCTTGAAAAGCCTGTTGGATGTCTCCGGATTGAGCCGCCAACTACAACTGCGCAGCGCGCCGCCAGCCAGTGAAGAGGATCTGCTGCGCGTCCACAGCCGTGCCTATCTGCAGCGTTTCAAGGCCCTGAGCGATGCTGGCGGCGGTGAGCTTGGCCCCCAGGCACCGATTGGGCCGGGCAGCTACGAGATTGCGCAACTGTCCGCCGGACTGACCCTGGCCGCCGTCGACGCGGTGCTCAAGGGCCAGGTGCACAACGCCTATTCGCTGTCGCGGCCACCGGGGCATCACTGCCTGGCAGACAGCGCCATGGGCTTTTGCTTTCTCGCCAACATTGCCATTGCCATCGAGGCCGCCAAGGCCCGCAACGGACTGGGCAAAGTCGCCGTGATCGACTGGGATGTGCACCACGGCAACGGCACGCAGTCGATCTTCGAAGAACGGGCCGATGTGTTGACGATTTCCCTGCATCAGGACGGCTGCTACCCGCCTGGCTACAGCGGCGAGCAGGATCGAGGCCTCGGGGCCGGCGTGGGGGCCAACATCAATATTCCGTTGCCCCCAGGCAGTGGGCACGCCACCTATCTACACGCCATGGAACGCATCGTAGTGCCCGCGCTGGAGCGCTTCGAGCCGGAGTTGATCATCGTCGCCTGTGGTTATGACGCCAACGCCGTCGACCCGTTGGCGCGTATGCTGTTGCACAGTGAATCGTTCCGGCTGCTGACCCGCGCCCTGCGCCTGGCCGCCGAGCGTCTGTGCCAGGGCCGCCTGGTGCTGGTACATGAAGGCGGCTACAGCGAAGCCTATGTACCGTTCTGCGGCCTGGCGACCCTGGAGGAATTGAGCGGCGTGCGCACAGCGGTGCTAGACCCGATGCTTGAGTTTGTGCAGTTGCAGCAACCCAGTGCGGAGCTACAGGGGTTTCAAGAGCAGTGGGTGGAGCGGCTGGCGCGCGGGGTCAGCGAGTAGCTGCCAGGCGCCATACCCGTGCAATGTCAGAGGCCCGCTCACGCAACAGGCGCGGCGCCTCGTGACAGGCTTGCTCCAGAGACATCGGCCCCGACGGCAAGGCGAACGCTGCATCCACACCGTGGGCGTACATCTGATCGTAGCCGTCGCCCAAGGTACCCGCGATTACGACCACCGGCACGCCGTGTCGCCGGGCAATGCGCGCCACGCCAAACGGAGTTTTTCCCCGCAGCGTCTGGGCGTCGAAGCGACCTTCACCGGTGATTACCAAGTCGGCGCCACGCACCGCTTCATCGAGGCCAACCAGTTCAGCGACTACCTCGACCCCTGGGCGAAACTGGGCGGCGAGGAACGCCTTGGCGGCAAAGCCCAGTCCACCGGCGGCACCACTGCCGGGTTCGTCGCGCACATCCTTGGGCAGCACCTGAGCGCAATGGTCAGCGAAGTGCTCAAGGGCCGCGTCCAGGTGTGCCACTTGCTCGGGACTCGCGCCTTTTTGCGGGCCGAAAATCGACGAGGCACCGTGGGGGCCGCACAGGGGATTGTTGACGTCGGCGGCGATTTCAAAACGCACCTGCGCCAGGCGCGGGTCGAGTTGTTCAAGGCTGATATGGGCCAGGCGTGCCAATGCCAACCCACCCGCCGGCAGTGGCTGACGTTCGCTATCCAATAGCTGCACGCCAAGGGCCTGCATCGCCCCCGCCCCGCCATCGTTGGTGGCACTGCCGCCAATCGCCAGGATGATGCGCTGCGCCCCGGCATCCAGCGCGGCGCGGATCAACTCGCCGGTGCCATAGGTGGTACTGGAACAGGCGTCGCGCTGCCCCGGCGCGACGAGTTGCAGGCCGCTGGCCTCGGCCATCTCGATCATCGCGGTATGGCTGTCGGCCAACCATCCCCAACGCGCTTCGACGCTGTCGCCCAGCGGGCCTCGGACTGTTTGCCGACGCAATTGCCCCTTACACGCGGCGAGCACCGCATCCACCGTGCCTTCACCGCCATCGGCCATCGGGCATTGAAACACGTGCGCATCCGGCCAGACCTCGGCCCACCCCTCGGCAATCGCCTGGGCGACGCCTGCGGCACTCAGGCTGTCTTTGAACGAGTCAGGGGCGATCACGATTTTCATGGGCTTTCTCCGGTTTTTATAACGCCCATGCTGCCAGTTGGCTGGGGCAATGACGCGGGGCCGATGCACAAGTGTGGAGCGGGTTTGTTGTTCATTTCTACAATGCCCGTTGTAGGCGCGAGCTTGCTCGCGAAAGACCGGAACGCGCCGCGGTGAATCAGGCAACCTGCGTTATCGTTGACGTTTTTCGCGAGCAAGCTCGCTCCTACAGGGGGTGGGGCAACAGTTGGACGCCCAGGTACAACGCAAGCATCCCATCAAGCGTCAGCGGGTCTACGCCGCTGAGTTCGGCTATGCGCTCCATGCGGTAGCGCAGGCTGTTGCGGTGAATGCCCAAGGCGTCGGCACACGCCTGGCTTTGCCCATCGTGCTCGCACCAACTGCGCAACGTGGCAAGCAGTTGCCCGTTGCTGTCCTTGGCCAACACTTTGCGCAACGGGTTGAGCAATTCGTCCAGGGCGTCGTCGTTGCGATGACGCCACAGCATCACCGGCAGGCGATAACGGTTGAGGGTCAACAGGCGTGATTGCGGCAGGATATCGCGGCCATAAGCAAGCAGATCACCCACCCGCCGATAGCAGCGGCGCAGTCCCGCCAAGCCCTCCGCTTGCCCGCCGATGGCCACGCGCAGGACGTTCCAACCCAGGCCGTCGAGCTTTTCCAGCAAGCGGGGGTTATCGACCTGCACCCCAGCAGGTCGGCACCACAGCAAGGAAAACTGCGCAGAGCTGACGCACCAACTGTCGGGGTAGCGGCTGGCGAGCCAGGCGCTCAGGGCCTCCGCCGTTTGGCCCGGGCCCAGTTCAAACAGGTATGGCGTGCGCGCCAGTTGTGGCTTGAGCCCCAGTTGCTGGGCTTCGTCCACCAGGCGCGGGGAGTCGCCGCTGTCGGCCAACAGCAGGGCCAGCAGATCATCGCAACGCTGGCGCCGCCATTGTTGTTCGGCTTGCTGGTGGCGTTGGCTGACCAGCATTTCAGCGGTCATGCGCACCAGTTCGGCATAGGTGCGTAACCCATCCGGCTCGCCGGTGATACCCAGTACGCCAATCAGGCGCTGATCATGCAGCAGCGGCAGGTTGATTCCTGGTTGCACACCCTTGAGATGCTTGGCGGTCTGCCCGTCGATTTCCACCACCCGCCCATTGGCCAACACTAGCTGGGCACCTTCATGGCGGGTATTGATACGCTCCGGCTCGCCGCTGCCCAGGATCAAGCCCTGGCTGTCCATGACATTGACGTTATGGGGCAGGATTGCCATGGTGCGATCGACAATCTCCTGCGCCAGGGCATGATCCAGCTCGAACATGGGGCTAATTTCCTGAAAAAGGTTGTTCACCAGCACAGCGCAAAGATGGCTTGACTGTGCGCCGGCACAAAGACAGTTGCCCATCACGTCACCGAGACTGTCAGGGCGGTCAACGTTACCCTCGCACCGCGAAAAATCATAATAAAGAGAGAATCCCATGTCACAGAGCGCCACTGCCGCACTGGCCAGCGATGACGATAAAAACGCCATCTACAAGCGCATTACCCTGCGCCTGATCCCCTTCATTTTTATCTGCTATCTGTTCAATTACCTCGACCGGGTAAACGTTGGCTTTGCCAAGCTGCAGATGCTCGACGCGTTGAAATTCAGTGAAACCGTATACGGCCTGGGAGCCGGGATTTTCTTTATCGGCTACGTGCTATGCGGCGTGCCGAGCAACCTGGCGCTGACCCGTTTTGGCCCGCGGCGCTGGATCGCATTGATGATGATCGTGTGGGGTACGCTCTCCACATGCCTGCTGTTTGTGACCACGCCCACGCATTTCTACACCCTGCGCCTGCTCACCGGTGCCGCTGAAGCGGGCTTCTTCCCCGGCGTGGTGTTGTACCTTTCGCAGTGGTTCCCGACCTTCCGCCGTGGGCGAATCATGGCACTGTTCATGTCGGCGATACCGGTGTCCGGTTTGCTCGGCAGCCCGTTTTCCGGCTGGATTCTCAATCACTTTGCCGCAGGCCAAGGTGGCTTGGCGGGCTGGCAGTGGATGTTCCTGCTGCAAGGCATCCCGACCGTGATCCTCGGCGCCCTCGCCTACTTCCTGCTCAGTGACAGCTTCGCCAACGCCAAGTGGCTCAAACCCCACGAGCGTGCGGTACTGGAAGCGGACCAGGCCACAGACCTGGCAAACAAGCCGAAAACCACCAGCGACTCCCTGGCCGAAGTGTTCAAGAACCCGGCGATCTGGGCATTCGGTCTGATCTACTTCTGCATCCAGAGTGGCGTGTATGCGATCAACTTCTGGCTGCCGTCGATCATCAAGAACATGGGCTTCAGCGACAACCTGGTGATTGGCTGGCTCAGCGCGATTCCGTATCTATTGGCGGCGGTGTTCATGTTGCTGGTGGGCCGCTCCGCCGACCTGCGCAAGGAGCGCCGCTGGCATTTGGTGGTACCGATGTTGATGGGCGCCATTGGCCTGGTGATCGCCGTTAACTTCGCCACTACGCCCGCTATCGCCATTCTCGGCCTGACCATCGCCACCATGGGCGCCCTGACCGGCCTGCCGATGTTCTGGCCGGTGCCCACCGCCATGCTCAGCGCGGGTGCGGCGGCGGGTGGCTTGGCGTTGATCAACTCCATGGGGCAGATGGCGGGTTTTCTCAGCCCGTATATCGTGGGTTTTGTGAAGGATGCCACCGGGTCTACGGATTTGGCGTTGTACCTGCTGGCGGCGGTGATTGTGGGCGGCAGTGTTCTGGCATTGCGGATGACGCGCACGCTCAAGGCCTGACGCCTTCAACGTGGGAGGGATCTGCTCCCTCCCACTTGGGCCATGTATTTACAACAGGCCGCCACCGTCGATATCAACTACCGCACCGGTCATAAAACCATTTTCCATGGCCAGTACATACCCCGCCGCCACTTCTTCAGCCTGCCCCACCCGCCCAACCGGCAACCCTTGGCCCGCCTTGGCAAACATTGCCAAACGTTGCTCTTGGCCAAGCCCTGCATAGGCCGGTGTGTCTATCACCCCTGGGCTGATCACATTGACTCGACGCGGCGCCAGTTCTTTGGCCAGTTGCTTGCCCAAGGCCTCGGTCGCAGCGTTAATGCCCGTCTTGATGAACTGCCCTGTCGCCAACTTGCGCCCCAGCTGGCCCGAGGTCAGGGTGATGCTGCCCTGTTCGTGCAAAAAGGGCAGCGCGTGTTGAATGGCGCGTAGTGCGCCCCAGAGCTTCACATCGAAGTTGTCCCGGGCTTCATCCAGGTCTGTTTCGATCAAAGGCTTGGCCCGCACCGAAGGCCCCGAGGTGTAGACCAGATGGTCAAAGCGCCCCACGGTTTCGAACAGTTGCTTTAACGAGGCGCTGTCGGTGACGTCCACCGGCTCGCTACGCAGCCCGTTGTCGGAACCTGGCGCCAAGCGGCGCCCGGCCACGATCACATGCGCGCCTCGCGCCAAGGCTGCCTGGGCCACTGCCGCGCCGATACCGCTGCTGCCGCCGATGACGATGATGGTTTTACCGCTCAAAGAAGAGGTCATGAGAAAACTACCTGGGTCAGAAAGTGAACGTTCATCTTCCCAGCTTGGTAATCGATGAAAAATCCGGGTAAAACGACAAGATCTTTAAAGGATTTTTATCAATGAGTTCGATTCTCGACCTTGAAGTCTTCGTGCGCAGCGCGGACACCGGCAGCCTGACGGCCGCCGCCCGTGGCCTTGGCCTCACGCCGGCGGCGGCCAGCATTGCCCTCAAGCGCCTTGAAACCCGCCTCGGCATCCGCCTGCTCGCCCGCTCCACCCGCAGCATGCGCCTGACCGAAGAAGGCCGGCGTTACCTGGACAGTGTGCGGGTGGCACTGGAGGCGCTGTCGGACGGCGAGCACGCCATCAAGCAACAGGGCCAGAGCCTCAGTGGTTTATTGCAGTTGGCCGCGCCCTCGGACTTTGGTCGCAATGTGCTGCTGGGCTGGCTGGATGAGTTCAAGCTGGAGCACCCCACCATCCGTCTGCAACTGTTGCTCAATGACAGCAATGCCGACTTGTTTCGCGACACGGTCGACATCGCCTTGCGCTTTGGCGTGCCTAGAGACTCCAGCCTGGTGGCCCTGCCGGTGGTACCCGATCACCATCGCATTGCCTGCGCCAGCCCCGACTACCTGGCGCGCCACGGTACTCCGCATACGCCCGAAGATTTGGCCCACCACAGCACGCTGCGCTATATGCGCCGGGGCCAGGCCAATAGCACCTGGTATTTCCGCCAGGGGGCGTTGCTTCAAGAAGTCGAGGTGAGCGGTGACTACCTCAGCGATGACGGCGAGATTGTCCGCCGCTGGGCGTTGGCGGGGCATGGCATTGCCTATAAGGCCAACCTGGATGTGGCCCGTGATATTCAGGCTGGGCGGTTGGTACCCTTGCTACCCGACTGGCAAGGCGAACCCGCGCCGTTCAACCTGATGTGCCCGCACCGCCTGCAAGTGTCGGAACGCGTGAAAGTGCTGCACCGCTTTTTACAGGCCCGCTGCCTGACTTTGCTACGCACATGAAGAAATGCCTCCAGGCCTTGTTCCAGAGCGCTCGGGTCTGGTATTGCATCACTTACATTTGCGTGAGGAGCTTTGCATGAATTACCGCACATTGGGCCAGTCCGGGTTAAAGGTCAGCGCTCTGACCCTCGGCACCATGATGTTTGGCGAACAGACCAGCACCGAAGATTCGCTGCGCATCATCGACAAGGCCTGGGACCAGGGCATCAATTTCATCGACACGGCGGACCTGTATACAGGCGGGCGCTCCGAAGAAATCGTCGGCGAGGCGATTGCACGCAACCGCCAGGACTGGGTGGTGGCCTCCAAGGTCGGCTTCGGCCCTACCGACGGCGTGCCCAACCGCAGCGGTTTGAGTCGCAAGCGTCTGTTCAACGCGCTGGACGCCAGCCTGGCACGCCTGGATACCGACTACCTGGACATCTACTACCTGCACCGCGAAGACCACGACACGCCGTTGGAGGTCACCGTGTCCGCCATGGGAGATCTGATCCGCCAGGGCAAGGTCCGCTATTGGGGCCTGTCCAATTACCGGGGTTGGCGCATCGCTGAAGTGATTCGCGTGGCCGAACGCCTGGGCGTCGATAAACCCATCATCAGCCAGCCGTTGTACAACATCGTCAATCGCCAGGCCGAGGTCGAGCAGATCACCGCTGCAGCAGCCTACGGCCTGGGAGTGGTGCCGTACAGTCCACTGGCCCGAGGGGTCCTCAGCGGCAAGTACGCACCGGATGTCACGCCCGAGCCCGGCAGCCGTGCCGCGCGCCAGGATAAACGCATCCTGGAAACCGAGTGGCGAATTGAATCACTGCGCATTGCCCAGCAGATCCAGCAATACACCCAAGGGCGTGGCGTGGGGATCGTCGAGTTCGCAATCGCCTGGGTGCTGAACAATGCGGCGGTAAGCTCGGCGATTGTCGGGCCACGGACCGAGGCGCAGTGGGACGCCTACACCGGGGCGCTGGCGGTGAAGATCAGCGCTGAAGACGAGGCGTTCATTGATTCGCTGGTCACGCCGGGGCATTCGTCCTCGCCCGGCTTCAACGATGTCGGGCATTTTGTATCCGGTCGATTGGCACGCCTGTAGACTACCCGCGCAATAATTGGCTTTCGCGAGGACAACGTGTCTAAAGGTGTGGTGTTATCGGTCTTGGCTTCGGTGTTGTTTGCCGTGATGTATTACTTCACATCACTGCTAACGCCCTTGAGTGGCCTGGAGATTTTCGGCTGGCGCATGTTGCTCACCGTGCCCTGCATGACGGTGTTCATGCTTGTCAGCGGCGAGTGGCGCCGGGTCTGGGAACTGCTGCGCATGCTCGCGGCCAAGCCACGGCTGATCGGCGGTGTGCTGGTGTCGTCGGCCTTGCTCGGCGTGCAGCTGTGGTTGTTCATGTGGGCGCCACTGAACGGGCGCAGCCTGGATGTGTCGGTCGGTTACTTCCTGCTGCCGCTGACCATGGTGCTCACCGGGCGCCTGGTGTGGGGCGAACAGCTTTCCTACCTGCAAAAGATCGCGGTGTTTTTTGCCGGGCTCGGGGTACTCAACGAGTTATACCAGGCCGGTGGGTTCTCCTGGGCGACGCTGGTGGTGATCATCGGTTACCCGCTGTACTTTATCGTGCGTAAATACCTCAAGACCGACCACCTGGGCGGCCTGTGGCTGGACATGGCGCTGATGCTGCCGGTGGCATGGTGGTTTGTGCAAAGCGGCGAACAGGGCTTTGCAGTGATGGATGCCCACCCCAATTTGTATGCGCTGATCCCGATACTGGGTCTGATCAGCGCTTCGGCGTTGGTGAGCTATATCATCGCCAGCCGGCTGCTTGCGTTCAGCCTGTTCGGGCTGCTCAGTTATGTCGAGCCAGTGCTGTTGCTGGTGGTGGCGCTGCTGCTGGGTGAAGGGATCAAGGCAGGCCAATGGCTGACCTACATCCCGATCTGGATCGCGGTCATGGTGCTGGTGTTCGAAGGGTTCAAGCATCTGGTGCGGCAGCGTAGGGTTTGACCGACGAACAGTCGACAAACTGCAACTGTGCTTGATGATGTTGAGTAGCCCCATCATCATCCAAGGTGGTGAACTGTAATTGCGGGCCGGATAGGTCGCCGCTAGGCAACTCAGGTATCGCAACCCGTGCAGTAGCATAAGGTGCAACCATCGGCGGATCTTCGCTGTGATGCTCCACACCACCGAGTGTCAGAACCACACCAGACAAGGTCACGTGATACGCCGTGGGGTTGAGCACCTCCAACCCCACGTCGTCCCCTCGGCTTAGGCACCATTGAAGCGCATGAACCACGTCCTGTACCTTTCCCGGCAATTGGGCGGGCCGGAGGAAAAGCTTGATCCGCGTACGAAAGGCAAATTGCAGGGCGTTGGTTTCATCGGATGCCTCAACGCTCGGTCTGATTGCCAGTACGTTCAGCCAGTACACCGACTCCCGGTCTGCCACCTGTTTTGGCGTTTGATCATGCATGATCCGCAAGGCGCGCCCGGTACCCGCGTTCATACGGGCGATGGGTGGCGTAATCGTGAACGGCACATCACTGTTCTCGGGTGCCGCCATCGCATCGCCATCATCGATCCACGCTTGCACTAGGCGCGGACCGTCAGCCTCATTGTGCAGATTGACCACCACCGTGCGTGCGGTAACCGGGTAGATGACACGCGTGCGGTCAATCACGATTTCGCCCTGCACGGCGATTGCCTGCAAGCTCATCAGCACGCCCAGGCCCCCGCGCCAAAGCGCGCTGCTCATCGGTAGCTCATTGTGAATGACGCCAACCCGTTCGCGCTGCCGGGACGGATCGAGGAGGCGGTCTGGATATAACGTGCGGTCAAAGGGATCTGGACAGTCGCATTGCCAGTACTGCCAACCAGCCACTGATTCGGGTTCCCAATCGTCGTGGAGTCAGCCCCATAGCGCACCAGCGTGTTCCCCCGTAGTAATTGCAGAGCAACGCCACTGGCCATAGAGGTACGGGTCAAGGACAGTACGTCGCTGCGATTAGCCGGCACGGTCTGGTCTGTCACCGTCACAAATACGTCACGCGTTGCCCCGCCGATGCCACCCGCACATGACAGTGTGATATTGCGGGTCACGCTGCCGGCGAAACTGCCCACGCCGCGAAAATCACGAGCAGCCACGGCCGGCATAGGCATGGCGACCGAAGGTGTTGAGACCCTGCAGGTGGGTTTTCGTGGCGCATTGATGGTGACGTTGGAGAAGTTCACTGCGTAATAGCCAGCGCCGGTGATGGGCGTGCCGGTGATCGTATACCTTGCAATGTTTCTGGCGGTGATCGTGCCACCCGTTATGGCGCCTGTGGCGACAAAATAAATTCGGGTATCAAGCCCAAGGACGATGGGCCTTGCTCTGGCATCTCCAACAATGAGTGTGACACCTGCCGTGTTGATGGCCATGAACGGCCGGTTCGGGTCCCTCGCCATCAGGGCAAACCCCACCCCAGGCACATTGGTGGCATACACTGGCATTGAAAGCCCGCTAGCGAAAAATGTCCGGCCCGTCGGCGTGCTATTGACCAGTGCCAGCCTGGCCTGTGCCCCTAAAGCAATTCGTGTGGTACACCGAAGCGCGGACGATGGAGGACTGTCGAAGCGATAGCCGTTGGCGGACCCGACCACCTGCCCGATTTGCTGCCCGGCCGCAACCGTGATCGGGGGAATGGAAATATTCACCGCCGGGCCGGGGGCACAGGTGATCGCTTGAGCTTCCAGCGCCACCATCCATCCTCCCAGCACCACGCTGGCAAGTGAAAACCTAGTCATGAAAACAACACCTCTGTCATATCGAATAAGTCATGCGCCGCAACAGTCATCCATCGGCACTCACTCATAGCTGCCCCGCAACCTGGCGCCCTTGGCTTGCCACGCACACCCCCTGAAGGTAATCGGTAGTGGCCTGTCGTTGGCCCTCGGTGATTGGCGGCATGTGGTAGTAGATATCGCACTGCTCGGCGATTTTGCTGCCCCACTTGACGGTCAGACGACCTTCCTGCGGGATGTCTCGGACGAAGGCTTTACTGGCCTGCCCCACCACGCCTACCTCACGCCCTTGCGCATCAAATACCTGTGCTGCAAATGGCAGCGGGCTGCCATTCTCGTGGACGCCCTTGACCAGTACCGCCCGACCACTGAGCGTGTCGAACTTGACCAGCGATACTGCGCCCGAGGTCGGTACGACGTTGCGCGTCGACTCCTGGAGCTCTACATCCATCGACATGCCTTCCGGATCGATTTCCACCGTATTATTCTGGAACGCCGTCAGATTGGGCACGACAGCGAACCCGCTGCTGTTGACCCGTGCACCGCTGCTCCCCCCGAGCCTGGCCCCTTCTGCACCTGGCACATGCACCAGCGCCGAGGCTTCGCCTAGGCTTTGCGAGAACGCGATACCTTCGGCATGAACGACCACCCCACCATCGGCGCCAAACGAAAGCTGCGAGCTATCGCGGCTCTGGCTATATCCGGCACGCAGTTGGGTGGCATCCGTGCGATAGCCGGCATAGGTGTTGAACTGGCCGGAGTGCGTGCTTTCACTGGTTGCGCGGCTGGCTGAAACACCGTAGTTGAGTGCGGTGTCCTCGCCCAGGAACCCGTTGATGCCCACCTGCTGCTGGCTGCCCCGTGTATCACCGGTGTCCCGGGAGAACGAAGTATTGATCGTCGGCGCTCGCGATTCGCCCCCCAGCGGCATCGACAGTGTGAGCATGTAGCGGTTATCGATACGCCCGGGTTGGCCGATACGCCCGAAAAACACATCGTCGCTGAGCTCGCTTTGGGTCAGTTGTCGCGTGTCCTGGACCCTGGAGCGCTGTGCCGACAGGTTCCAGTTGACCTTGTTCCAGGTCGAGCCATAGCTGGCGGTGAATGAAACCTGGCGCCCTTCCTGTCCTCCCCAATAGTCGACGGAGCTGCCGTACAAGCTCAAGGTGCCGATACCCAACTGCTGGCTGACTGTCATGTCGAGCCGGCTTTTTTGCCGGGCATAGCTGTTGATGTCACCTGCCCGGCTCGCGATTTCGCGCACATTCAGTGCATCCTGCAGGTTCAGGTAACCCTCGGTGGAGAACCGATACGCACCCAGCGCAAAATGCGTACCCGAGGCAGGCAGGCTTTTGTTGTAACCCAACCCCAGGCTTTGCCCGGACTGGCGCCCATGATCGGGCACCTCGGTATGGGAGGTGGCAGTGTCCAGAGAGAACGCACCGAAGGACGTATTCAACGCGATACCGAGCTTTCCCTGTTCATAGCCTTTGGAAACACTACCGCCACCGTAGACCGTCAGATCATCGGTCAAACCGTGCTGCAAAGTGCCTTGAAAGACGTTGGCGCCCTTCGCATCAACGCCCTTTTGCTGCACCTTACCCAAGGTGGCGCTGTACTTTGTCGCGTCGGCGCGCAATAACTGCGGGGCCACCGAGTACGGCACGACGAAGGTGTTCCGACGCCCGTCGACTTCGGTCACGCTGACGATCAAATCACCACCGTAGCCGGTGGCATGCAGGTCACTGATAACAAAGGGGCCGGGCGGCACCGTGGTCTCATAAATGGTGTAGCCGTTCTGGCTGACCGTGACCGTTGCATTACTGTCGGCCGTCCCCCGAACCTGCGGTGCGTAACCTTGCTGCGTCTGCGGGCGCATCCGGTCGTCGGTGGCCAGAGTGACGCCCCGCACGCGCACCCCGTCGACAATCTGTCCGTTGCTGAAGGTGTCTCCGAGGGTCAGTTGTGACTGCCAGGGGATGATGCTGCGCTGTACATAAGTGGACGTGTTCTGATAAGTCTCAAAGCCAGTGCGGTTGCTCCAGGCCTGGGCGCCCTGATGTCGCAAGCGCCATGCACCCAGGTTGATACCGGCATTGAGGCCCAGGTAAGTACGACCGTCACCTTCACCTGCGGTGACCGTATTGGTACTGAAGTTGTAATTGAGCAGCCCGGCGGCAATGCCCTCATCCAACAACTCGGGGTCAATGTAGCCGCGCATGGAACGCTTCATGTAGGCCTGCGGCACGCTGGCCGCCAACTCGAGTGCACCCGGATCGAACGTGCTGGATGCCATCGGAATCCACTGCCCCAGGTCGCCGCAGTACTGGCCGGCGGCGGCAGGGTTCGAGAGTTCGCGCCCATGGGCATCAGTATCGACTTTATCCATCGCGATACCGATTTTTTCCAATACTTCACGACTCAAGCACGGCTGCGCCCCGGTCTTTGCATGGGCCGCAACAAACTCCACCTCCCTGCGCCCCAGGGTCTGGCCGTTGACTACGATATCTACGCGGTATATGCCAGGGCTCATCTGGTTGCTGGTATTGAACCGTGACGTGTCAACCGACGACGCCAGGCCACTGGAGAATGCGTTCAGATCAAAGCTCAACTCAGACGCAAGCGCGACATCGCTGGCGATCACGGCCGCACTCATCAAACCGCCCAGCATTATCGTGCGATGCTGGAATGGCAAAATCGGGGCGCAGCGATGCACCCGCACTTGGATGTGACTAGGCATAGTTATGACTTCAGTGGACGCTGAGAAATGTACGTTTGCTTGCCATCAGCAACGTTTCGGGGCCGCGTTCAGCGGTGCAATACAGCAGGCTGCGCGGATGAAAAGCCGCCGAAATCGTTGATGTAAGTGAAATCCACCCGCGCATCGGCGGGTATTACCTTCGCGGCTTTCGGCACCGGCACCTTCAACGTGCCTCCTGGCTCCACCATGCCCTCCGTCAGGGACAGTTTTTCCGCTTCGGGACCAGAGCCCATGAGCAGGACAATGTCGTTGAAGGTGACGTGATACGCCGAGGGGTTATGCACCTGTATCACGCTGCCTTGGGCGCCCCGTTCCACGGACCAGCGCAACAGCCCAGGCGCCTCCTCGGGTGTTCCAGATAACTGCGCCGGACGAAAAAACACTTTGGTGCGGATACGAAACGCGAACTTGAAGTGATTCCGCTGGCTGTCTTCGAGCGTGGGATCAAACTCACTGGTAGCGCCAGGCACTTCAAGTACGTTCAACCAGAACAGCGACTCTCTATCCGTCGGCAGCGGTGCCTTGGTGTAGGACAGGCGCATGGACTGACTTTTGCCGGCGTCCAGGCGAAATACCGGAGGAGACAGGACGAAAGGCACATCGCTCAGTGTCGGCGCTTCCTGCGCGTCACCCGCGTCCAGCCACGCCTGGACCAGGCGGGGCGCGTGTTTGTCATCATTGGTTACTCGCACGGTGACCTCACGTCGCGGCTCGGGGTAAATCTGTCGCGTACCGTCGATAACCACTCCCGCGTGCACCGTGTGCGATGCCATCCCCAAGGCCAGGCTCAGCGCGACCCGCACCACACGACGACTCAAGATCATCAGTAAATCCTGCATCAGGTAATCCTTGAAAACGGTTGTCCTGCGCCCGACCACTGGGTCGAGCGAGGATCTCAGGCAACAAACGCAGTGGTTATCAGCCTGGCTGCATCAAGGAAAGGTGACCGAGTACTGCACGCTGCTGGTGACATTGCCCGCGCCTGCCGCTCCGCCGTTGGCGATGTAGCGTGCGTAAAACGGCAAGGTCGCCAGACCACTGGTAACGGTGGCAACGGTCGAGTTATTACCTGTGCGCAAGTCCATTGGCGTGTTGGAAGCCCCATCGAGAATTTGTACCTCTACCCGGGAGGCGGGTGTCGCCGTTGCCGTGTTACGCAGGTTGCCGGTTGCCGGGTTGATGCCAGGGCTGGTCGGTTCATAACGTACGGCGACCTTGGTACCGTCCGGGCACCCGCCCGAGCCGCCCACATACACAAAGTAGCGCTTGGCGCCTGCCGTATCGCCTGCTGCCTTGAGAGCCGAGGTTTGTACGCGGTCAAGCACTACCGGAAAGTTGGCGCCTGAGCCTGGCGAGGCCCCGGTACCGCCGCTGATGGTGCAGGTGGTGCCGCTGACCGAGCCGGTGATCGTGATGGTACCGTCTGCCGCATGCGCGGAGCTGGCAGCGAAGCCGCACAAAGCGAGCACTGCAGCCGCCAGAGTTTGTTTTGTCATAATCAGTCTTTCCTCACAATTGGGGTTCGCGAAACGCAAGGTTGCGACACAGGAGAAGATCAGCTCTTGCGTCACTCCTGAGTGGAAGCCATGACGACGCCGTTCCCCTGCCCCGAGGATTTGTCTGTTACAAGATCGGTCGGACCTGTTTGGCAGGCAAAAAAAAGGCTCCGTACCTTTCGATACGGAGCCTGTGCTTGAAGCGCCGGAACAGCCTGCCCGGCCTCACATGGATCAGTCGGCGGTCAATACGCCACGACGCACCTGGTCGCGCTCGATCGACTCGAACAGTGCCTTGAAGTTGCCCTCGCCAAACCCATCGTCGCCTTTGCGCTGGATGAACTCGAAGAACACTGGGCCCATCAGGGTTTCCGAGAAGATCTGCAACAGAAGACGCTTGTCACCGGCAATCGACGAGCCGTCCAGCAGGATGCCGCGCGATTGCAACTGGTCCACTGGTTCACCGTGGTTCGGCAGGCGGCCTTCGAGCATTTCGTAATACGTGTCTGGCGGCGCCGTCATGAAGCGCATGCCGATCTTCTTCAGCGCATCCCAGGTCTTGACCAGGTCGTCGGTGAGGAACGCGACGTGCTGGATACCCTCACCGTTGAACTGCATCAGGAACTCTTCGATCTGCCCGGCACCCTTGGACGACTCCTCGTTCAGCGGGATACGGATCTTGCCGTCCGGCGCGCTCATGGCCTTGGAGGTCAGGCCGGTGTACTCGCCCTTGATATCGAAATAACGCGCTTCGCGGAAGTTGAACAGCTTCTCGTAGAAGTTGGCCCAATAGATCATGCGCCCGCGATAGACGTTGTGGGTCAGGTGGTCGATGACCTTCAGGCCAGCGCCTACCGGGTTGCGATCAACCCCTTCGAGGTAGACGAAGTCGATGTCGTAGATCGAGTTGCCTTCGCCGAACCGGTCGATCAGGTACAACGGCGAACCGCCAATGCCTTTGATCGCCGGCAGGTTCAGCTCCATCGGGCCGGTGTCGATGTGGATCGGCTGGGCGCCCAGCTCCAGGGCACGTTTGTAGGCCTGTTGCGAGTCCTTGACGCGGAACGCCATGCCGCACACCGACGGGCCATGCTCGGCCGCGAAGTAAGAAGCGAGGCTGTCGGGTTCGTTGTTGAGGATCAGGTTGATCTCGCCCTGGCGATACAGGTGCACGTTCTTGGAACGGTGGGTCGCCACTTTGGTGAAACCCATGATCTCGAAGATCGGCTCCAGGGTGCCTGGGGTGGGCGATGCAAATTCGATGAATTCAAAGCCCATCAGGCCCATTGGGTTGTCGAGTTGGTCGGTCATGTTCGGTGCCTCATCATTCTTGTGGGTAGCAATTGTTTAGTTGCAAGCAAGGATGAGGCTGGAGGGTGGCGCACAAGAAAGGCCTCGCACGCTGCGGGCGAGGAAGTCACCAAAGATGAGGGGGGAGCCAAGTAGCTTCATGGTGTCATCAGTCTCTGACGGCCGAGGCTTGCGTGAGCGCAAGTCCATATTCTTGTATGCGTAAACTGATTCTACACAGCGTAACCAGGTTTGTCCGTACTCTTATCAAATCCCCATTGCCCTGCCCCGCGCAAGGGGTTTATTGCACAGGTAGATGCCCAACAGGATGACCGCGCCACCCGCCAGCATCGGCGCCGTCAAGGCTTCGTCCAGCAGCAACGCGCCACATATCACCGCTGTCAGCGGGTTGAGGGCGATGAACACCCCGGAGCGGGTCGCGCCGATTCGCCGGATGCCGTCGTAGTAACCAATATAGGCCAGGGCCGAACCCAGCACACCCAGGTACAGCAGGCTGTACCACTGCGCCAGCTGCAGCGCGCTGAAACCTTGCAGCGTCAGCCGACCGGTGGCGAGGGTGGCAAGGGTCAACATCAGCGTACCCCACAGCACCGACCAAGTGACGGTTTGCACCGGCCCCAACGTCTGGTTGAGTTCCCGGGACAGCAGCGAATAGGCCCCCCAGGCCATTACGCAGCCCAGGATCAACAGGTCACCGACCCAAGCGTTGCGGGCCCCCTGCATGAGGTTGGGATTGCGGCTCACGATCACCACAGCCGCCCCCCAGCAGGCACAGCCCGATACCCAGCCACTTGGCCCGGCCCAGGCGCTCCTTGAACAACAACCAGGACGCCAGGCCGATCACTGCCGGGTTCAATGCCACGATCAACGACGCCCGCGACGCATTGATGTAGTGAAGGCCATAGAAAAAACACAGGTTGTAGAAAAAGATGCCGCATAGGCCCAGCAGTACCAGCCGCGCCATTTGCCCTGTAGTTGGGCGCGCCAGTGGGATGCGCGCGCAGGCCAGGAACAGCAGCAACGCGAGGCTGGCCAGGATAAACCGCAGGCAGGCCGCGAGCAGCGGGTCCACGTGATCGGCCAGAAAGCGCCCGGCGACGAAGGTCCCGCCCCAGATCATGGTGACAGCGGCCAGCTTCAGGTAAGTGAGGCCTTCGCGGGCATGCATAAGAATGTGCTCAACGTGAGAAAGGATGGGACTATTCTTTTACTAATGATTTGTCATCGTAAAACAAGGCTTTACTCATGACCCTGACTCAGCTGGAAATCTTCTCCCTGGTCGCCGAACTCCGAGGCTTCACCAGTGCGGCGCATCGCCTGGGCATCAGCCAATCGGCGGTGTCCCATGCGATCAAGGCCCTGGAGCAGGAACTGGGGGTAGAGTTGTTTCGCCGGCACCAGACCCTGGTGGGCCTGAGCGATATCGGCGCGCAGTTACTTGGGCGCGCACGGGGCATGCTGGGCCTGGCCAACACCTTGCAGCAGGAAGCCGCCGATGCCCGCGGGATGAAGCGCGGTACATTGCGTATAGGGTCGTTCGGCCCCACCGCTTCGAACCGTTTGCTACCAACCATTCTCAGCCACTTTCGAAGGGACTATCCGGGTATCGAGGTACATATAGACGAAAGGCCGGACCGGCAGGTCGTTCAATGGCTGGATCAGCGCCGGGTGGATGTGGGCTTCGTGGTACTGGAGCAGGAACGCTTCGACACCGTGGCCCTGCTCGAAGACCAACTGGTGGCGCTGATACCGGTCGGCCATGCCTTGGCGGCAAGCATGGCGGTACCTTTGAAAGCGTTGTGCGATGACCCGTTCATCCTGACCGAGGCAGGCTCAGCAGAGCTGGTCACGCGGTTGTTTGGTGAAGCGCAGTTGCAACCTAAAGTGCGTTATCGCTGCACTCAGCTACTCACTACCCTGGAAGCTGTCAGCCGCGGCGACGGCCTGAGTATCGTGGCCCAGGGCTCACTGCCGGCCGATGCCGACCAGCGCTACGTTGCCCGCCCGTTGTCGCCGGGCGTACCGCGCCGCATAGGCCTGGCGGTGCTGGATCGCCGCCAGGCCTCTCCCGCAACCCTGGCGTTTATCGCACTGGCGCAAACGCTGTACCCTGATCCCGGGGCTCACCGGTAACTCAGGGTAAACGAGGCCAGGCCGTTGGCGGTCCCAGGCTTGATGGTCGACGCGGTTTGAACGTAACGGGCGGTCAAGGGAATCGTCAGGGTGCCGTTGCCCGTGTTTGCGACCTGCCATTGGTTCGGGTTGCCCACGCCGGAGGAGTCGGGCCCATAGCTTACCAACCGATCGCCACTGAGCAATTGCAGGGCGACGCCGCGGGCGTGCGAGTTGCGGGTCAAGGACAACTGGTTACTGCGGTTGCCGGGTTCCGTCTGGTCAGTCACGGTGATCCATACATCCAGGATGCCGCCGGTGCCGCCGGCACAGTCCAGGGTTATGTCGCGACTAACGCTGCCGGCGCTGCTGCCGACTCCCTTGAAATCACGGCTGGGCACCTGCCCCAGCGGCATTGCAAGCGACGGCGTGGTCACCCGGCAAGTTGGCTTTTGCGGCGGCAATATCACCGTATCGGCAAAGTTGACCGAGGCAGCGCCGGGGCTTTCGATATTGACATTGGTCAGCATATACCTGGCGACTGTGTTCCCAGGGATGGTGCCCGAGGTGATCGGGCCCGTCGCCACCAGATACACGCGCCCTTGCAGGCCCCAGCCATTGGGTTTGTTGTGCTTGGTGTCCAACAGCGTGACGCCGGTGTGGGTGATGACCTTCAAATGCTGGGACGGATCCCCGGCCATCATGACGAACCCGACGCCAGGGTAGCTGGTCGCATAGACGGGCAACGTCAGCCCATTTGCGTTGAACGTCATGCCGGTTGCCTGCGAATTGACCACGCTGAGGTTGGCCGACACCGGCTGCGACAATGGCCAGTCGGTATAGCGGCACCGCATGACAAAGCCATTGCCGGCGAAGTCATAGCCACTTGGGTAGCCAATCGCCTCGCCCACCTGCAGGTTGTCAGGCAGGGTGATGGGCGGGACGAACAGCGTCACCGGGGCTTGGGGGGTACAGACGCCTGCATTGAAATGCGCCTGTGCGTCCATCGCGACTGCGCAAATACTCAAGCACACGCCAATCTGTAAAAACCTGAACATAAATTGCCGGACACCGTTCATATCGCCAAATCCTTCGTGTGCCCCAAAGACACTGTGTGCGTACGCGTCATGCCATGGTCATCCAGGGTGGTAAATCGCAGCGCGACCGTACCCTGCCCCCACGGCGCCCTGCCCTCCAGCACGATGCGGGCAACCGAACGCGGCAACAGCATCGGCGGGGCCTCACTGTGGTACTCGACGCCATCGACGGTCAGCAACACGCTGGAAAGCGTCACATGAAAGGCACTGGGATTGCGCACCTGCAGGACCGGGCCGTCGCCTGCCAGGCGCCACTGCAACGTATCCACCGCCTGCTGCGCTTGGCCTGGCAACGCGTCCGGGCGCAGGAAGAGCTTGATCCGTGTGCGAAAGGCAAATTGCAGCTGGTTGCCGGTGTCGACAGACGGGCGGATTCCCAGCACATTCAGCCAGTACACCAACTCCTGAGGCACGGCCATGGCCTTGTCTTGGGTCGCGTGGTACATCACCCGCAATGCCCGGTGCTTGCCGGCATCCAGGCGCAGGATCGGCGGAGTCACCGTAAAGGGCACATCACTGGACTCAGGCGCGACCTGCGGGTCGCCCGCATCGATCCACACCTGGGCCAATCGCGGGCCGTCGGCCTCATTGTGCAGGTTGACCGTTACCCCAGCGGCGCTGGCCGGGTAAATGATGCGCGTGCGGTCAATGACGATTTCCCCATGGACCAATACTGTCTGCACCGCCAGGGCCAGGCCAAGCAGCGCGCGGAGCAATCGATGAGTCATCAACTGCGCTCCTCGTCCGCATCACCATGGTCGGCACATTGACTGACCAACTGGTCCGCGTTTTCCTGGCGTTGCTCGGGCCTGCGCGGCGGCAAACGGTAATGGATGAAGCACTGGTCAGCCGCCCCTGCATTCCAGCGCACCGTCAACCGCCCCTGGTCGGCAACCCCGCGCACAAAAGCCTTGCCAGCCTGGCCGATCACGCCGATTTCGACGCCGCGCTCGTCAAACACTTGCGCGGCAAATGGCAACGGCTTGCCACCCATATGAGTGGCCTTGATCACCACGGCACGGCCACTGACGGTCTCGAACCTGACCAGTGAGACGGCTCCCAGCGTCGGCACCACGGCGTGACTCGATTCCTTGAGTTCGACATCCATGGGCATGCCCTCGGGATCGATATCTACTTCATTGCGCTGATAAGCCCTGAGGGCTGGCAGCACCGCATAACCCTGCTTATCGATACGCGCCCCGCTGCTGCCGAGCCGGGCACCTTGTGCATCCGGCGCATACACCAGTGCCGAGGCTTCACCGAGGTTTTGCGCGAAAGTCACGCCACCCTCGTGGGCTATCAGCCCGCCATCGGCACTCATGGATAGTTGCGAACTGTCGCGGGCCTGGGCATAGCCGGCCCGCAGGCTTGCAGCCCGGCTGCGATAGCCCGCGTAGGCATTGAAGCTGGAGCCTTGCTGGTGGCCCGTGCCACGGCTGCCAGTCAGCCCGTAGCTGGCTTCACCGGTGTCACCCAGCAAACCATTGATTCCCACCTGATGCTGGCTGCCGCGTGAATCGCCAGCATCGTGCGACAGGCTGCTGCTCAGGGTTGGCGCACGCGTTCCTGCGCCCAATGGCATGGACAGTGTCAGCACCAGGTGATTATCCACGCGCCCGGCTTGCGCCGACCGGCCAAAAAAGATTTCGTCGCTGCGCTCGTGATCGTTCAATTGATGGGTTTCACTGACACGCGAGCGCTGCGCCGAAAGGTTCCAGTTGAGTGACTTCCAATTAGCCGCATAACTGAGGGTGAAGGATGTCTGGCGCCCTTGGCGGCCCGCCCAGTAGTCGATGGAGCTGCCATACAGGCTCAGCGAGCCTGCGCCCAACTGCTGGCTGATTGTCAGGTCGAGGCGGCTTTTCTGCCTCGCGTAACTGTTGATACTCCCGCCTTGGCGGGCCAGTTCCCGCACATTGAGCGCATCAGGCAGGTTCAGGTACCCGTCCGTGGAGAAACGATAGGCGCCCAGCGCAAAGTGCGTTCCCGAGAACGGCAGGTTCTTGTTATAGGCCAGGCCCCAGCTTTGCCCGCCGACTACGCCCAGCCCCCGAACCTGAGTGCGCGAGTAGGTGCTGTCGAGGGAGAACGCGCCAATCGGAGTGCTCATCGCCAGGCCGGCCTTGGCCTGGCCGTAGCCTTGGGAAAGCGTACTGCCACCATAGGCGCTCAGACGATCGCCCAGGCCATGCTGCAGCGTACCCTGCAAGATCAGCGGGCTGGCATCGCTGACGCCGTATTGCTGCAACTGCCCCAAGGTCACGCTGTAGTGGCTGGCACCGTCACGCAGCAGGTAAGGCACCACGGAGTAAGGCACCACGAAGCTGCTGCGCCGGCCGTCGACCTCGGTGACGCTGACGTGCAGGTCGCCGCCGTACCCGGTGGGGTACAGGTCATCGATGACAAACGGCCCCGGGGCCACTGTGGTTTCGTAGAGGGTGTAGCCGTTCTGGCGCACTGTCACCGTTGCATTGCTGTCGGCAATGCCTCGCACCTGAGGCGCATAGCCTTGTTGCGACTGGGCAAGCATGCGGTCATCGGTGGCCAGGGTGATGCCGCGTACACGCACACCGTCGAGGATCTGGCCACTGCTGAAGCTGTCGCCGACGGTCAGTTGTGAACGCCAGGCGGCAAGGGACCGTTGCAGGTAGGTGGCGGTGTGTTGATAACGCGCCAGGCCGCTACCGGATGCCCATGCCTGCCCACCCTGATGGCGCAGCCGCCAGTCGCCCAGGTTGAGACCGCCGTTGAGGCCCAGGTAGCCACGATCCTCACCGGCGCCCGCTGTCGCCGTCGCGGCACTGAAGTTGTAGTTGAGCAGCGCGGCGTCAATGCCATTGTCCCATTCAGACGGGTCAATGTAGCCGCGCGCGGAACGGTTGATATAGATCTGCGGGATGCTGACATCCAGGGTCAGGGTCTCGATATCGACGCGGCTGCTGGCCATGGGTATCCACTCGGCAAAATCCCGGCAGGCATGCTCGGTGTTATCCGCCAGCGCCTGCACAGAAACCCCCAGTTGGCCAAGCTCGGCAGCGTTCAGGCAAGGCTGGGCGTCGTCCTGTCCGGCAAGGGGGACGAAGGTGATCTCGCGGCGTCCCATCGATTGCCCGTTGAGCATCACATCTACGCGGTAGACACCTGGCGCCAACACGTTGCTGGTATTGAAGCGTGAGATATCTGCCGAAGAGGACAGCCCGCTGGCGAACGCCTCGATGTCAAACACCAGTGGCGCGGCTTCTGCCGACATCAATAAGGTACTGAGCAGGCCCAGCCACAGCAGTAAGTTGGGGTTGGCAAACAGCCAGGCCGTAAAGCGGTGAACGGGTATTTGCAATAAGGCATACATGATCAGAACTTCAGGGGAGCACGCTGCGGCACGGAGAATGCGCCGTAATCATTGATGTATTTGAAATGCACCTGGGCGTCGGCGGGTATTGCTTGTGCGACATCCTTGACGGGCAGCTTCAGGCTGCCGCCGGGGGGCACCATGCCCTCTCCCGCCGGTAACAGGCGAGCACCCGGGCCCGAGCCCATGGCCAAGGCAACCTCATTGAAGGTCACGTGATAAGCCGATGGGTTGTGCACTTCCAGTAGCGGTCCCTGGGCACTCCGGTGCAGGGTCCAGCGTAAGTGGGTGGGCGCCTCGTCCGCGGAGCCCGGCAATTGGGCCGGGCGGAAAAACACTTTGGTGCGGATACGAAAAGCGAACTGCAGGTGGTTCGAAGGGGCCTCTTGCGGGCTGCCCGGTGCCACGTTGACCTTGGGCGGTATCTCCAGGGCGTTGAGCCAGAACAACGATTCGCGGTCATCCGGCAGTGGGTCCTGGGTATACACCAGTCGCACTACCTGGCTTTTGCCCGCGTCCATGCGAAACACAGGCGGCGACAGGCTGAACGGCACGTCGCTGCCGGTGGGGTCTTGCGCCGGGTCGCCCTGGTCCAGCCACACCTGGACCAGGCGCGGCGCTCGCTGATCGTCATTGGTCAGGCGCAGCGTGATTTCTCGACGCTGCTGCGGATAGATGTGCCGCGTGCCGTCGATCACTACGCCGGCGTGAGCGGCGGACAGCAACCCGACACTGGTCAGCAGTGCGCTTAGCAGGGGGGTCACTAGCAATGTCCGGGCAAGCATTTCGTCTGTCCTTGCCTGGCGCACGGCCAGGCAACGGGGCCTCGATCAGGGGAACGTCACCGAATACAGCACTTGCGTACTGACCGGGCCTGGCGTAGCAGTGCCCGTGGCAATGTATTGGGCAGCAAAGGGCAGCGACACCTCGCCGCTTGCCGGGACTTTCGCGGGGC
Organism: Pseudomonas sp. Pse35; assembly: GCF_024519715.1. Lineage (NCBI taxonomy): Bacteria > Pseudomonadati > Pseudomonadota > Gammaproteobacteria > Pseudomonadales > Pseudomonadaceae > Pseudomonas > Pseudomonas sp. Pse35. Next base: position 27,598 of record NZ_JALJRP010000026.1, read on the forward strand.
TGGAGTTCTGGCCCAGGCGCAAATCCATGGGCTGGTGGGTGACGCCATCCACAAGTTGCACCTCAACGAGGGTGGCAGGCGTCGGCTTGGCGGGTGCCTGGTTGACCAGGTTACCGGTCGCCGGATTGATCGCGGGGCTGCTGCTCTCATACATCACGGCGACGGTCGTATCCTTCGGGCAGGAACCGACATGGATGTAATAGGGTTTCGCCCCGGCAGTCTGGCCGGGCGCCTTGAGCGCGCTGGCCTGGACCTTGTTGAGTGGCACCGAAAAGTCCGGGCTGGTGCCGGGCGCAGAGCCCGTGCCACCGCTGATGCTGCAAGTGGTGCCGGTGATTTCACCGGTCAAGGTGATCTTGCCGTCTGCGGCGACAACAGGCAAAGCGGCAACGCCGGTGACCGCCAGAAATACAACGGCCAATGCGATAGTTTTCATTACAGATACTTCCTCGTGAATGTCAGTGAAAGAGTTGCAAGCCATGACTCATCAATCGAAGGGCGAGACGCGGCCCTCCCGCCAAAATTGGGCTGAGCGGCTATGAAAGAGGCTGTAGGGATTAAGGGCTACCGAGTCTCTTACGTTTTGCAATGAAGTTTATGTTGCCAAGTTGAAGTGCCCGCCACAACTGACCGAACGGCTAGGTCAGTAGGCGTTAAACAAGTGAGCAGCCCCGTGCAATGCCATCTATCATCGGCAGAGCCCACTCTCTTTTTCGCGATTGATTGCTGCCATGCCCCTGACCGTCAAAGGCCCACGAAGCCGAGCCGCACGCTATTTCATGAGCACCCTGTGCGGGCTGCTGCCCATTCTGTTGGGGGTGGTAATTCTTTACTGGCAAGCCGAACGCACGCTCGAGCAAAGCACAGCGCAAACCGCTCAAGAAGCGGTGCGCCAGTTCGACCTGATGCTGGACAATACCGCCATCGCTGCCCAGGCTTTGCTGCCGCTGGCCGGTAAACCTTGTGACAGCGTCGCCAAGTTGGCGCTACGTGAACAAGTCACGCGCCGGCCATTTGTGCGGGCCACGACGCTGTCCTGGCAGAAAAACATCTATTGCAGTTCGTTGTTTGGCGGTCGCTACCAATCGCCCGTCAACCCGGACGACTATGTCGATGGGCGCCTGTGGTTGATGAATGGCAACCCCGTTACACCCGATACCGCGCTATTGGTGTATCGCCTGGTGGAAGGCGATCAAGGCGCGTTTGCCTCGGTTGACGGTTACCACCTCACCAACGCCTTGCGCCTGATCAGCCGTTACGCGCACTTGGTACTGCACGTCGGCCCGAACTGGCTGGGTGCCGACGGCAAGGTGCATCAAGGCGCGCTGCCGGTATTTGCCGTGGCGCCACAACGCCTGGCTTCCGAGCGCTATCAATACAGTGTCGAGGCCGGGATGCCCGAGGGTGAAGTCTGGCGCTACATGCAGGCGCGGTATCCAGCGCTGTTCAGCCTGGTGGTGTTCTTCGGGATATTGGCGGGGCTGCTCGCTCACTGGCTGCAAAAACGCTCGTCCGCGCCGACCCACGAGTTACAACGCGCCTTGGGAGCCAATGAGTTCATCCCGTATTTCCAACCGGTGGTACGGGGTGACACACGCCAATGGGCCGGCTGTGAGGTCCTGATGCGCTGGAAGCATCCCAAAGAAGGCCTGGTACGCCCGGACTTGTTTATTCCCCTGGCCGAAGACTCTGGCCTGATCGTGCCGATGACCCGTGCCCTGCTGCGCCAGACCGCCGTGCAATTGGCGCCCCATGCCGCACGCTTCAGCCCTGGCTTTCATATCGGCGTGAACATCACAGCCCGCCATTGCCAGGACATGGCGCTGGTGCAGGACTGCCGGGAATTCCTCGCCGCGTTCCCACCCGGCCAGGTCACCCTGGTGCTGGAGTTGACCGAGCGGGAACTGATCGAGCCCACCGAGACCACCCGCCGCCTGTTCGAGGCGCTGCATCAAATGGGGGTCATGATCGCCATTGATGACTTCGGCACCGGCCACTCCAGCTTGGGCTATTTGCGCAATTTCAATGTCGACTACTTGAAGATCGATCAAAGCTTTGTCGCCATGATCGGTGCGGATGCGCTGTCGCGGCATATTCTAGACAGCATCATAGAGTTGTCGGTCAAGCTGGATCTAGGCATTGTTGCCGAAGGCGTGGAAACAGCCCAACAGTGTGAATACCTCGTTGCCCAGGGCGTGGATTTCCTACAGGGTTACCTGTTTGGTCGACCATTACCCTGCGATGAATTCATTAAATCGTTGGGTATCGTTGAATAGCCGCGTACCACCTACCATGAAAGATTGGTCTTTCTTTAAAAGACATGATTTACTCGAGATGAATTAACTACTACAATTTTTTCTGCCTGTGCAGAACTCGCAGAAGGGTCTTTTTCGTTGACGTGGCTTAACGTTCTTGGCTTATAGCTTTGTCTGCAGTTGATATCAGCAACTACATTATTGGAGTATATATTTTGTCCAGACTCGCCGAATTTCGCGCAGCAGAAAAAGCCCTTCAAGAGCAGCTTGCCCAGCTGGAATCCTTGAAGAACGACGCTGGCCTGAAGAAAGAAATCGAATTCGAAGAAAAGCTCAAGACGCTGATGGGCAAATACGACAAAAGCCTGCGCGATGTGATCGCCATCCTCGATCCAGCGCCACGCAAAGGCGGCGCACCGGCCGCCGCGGCGCCAAAACAGCGCCGCGCACGGGTGGTCAAGGTTTACCACAACCCGCACACCGGCGAGCTGATCGAGACCAAAGGTGGCAACCACCGCGGCCTCAAAGCCTGGAAAGAGCAGTACGGCGCCGCCACTGTAGACTCCTGGCTTCGCGGCTGAAACATGTACTAAAAAATAGCCCCGCATACGCGGGGCTTTTTTTGCTCTAACGGTTCGGAATCGAACTTAACTCAGGGTTCGTATTGTTCAAATTCGCTCAGCTTGAACCTGTCAAAGTTTCAGACTGTTGCGCACCAGACTGACTTCCTCCTTGCTCGCCTCGTACGCTTGCGCCTGGCCTGCGTATGAAAAAACATAGGCTTTGTCGACATCCAGCGCACCGACTAATGTTTGCGACAATACGTGTCGACCGTTCTCGGTAATCACACAGGTAGTTTCCAACGCATCAAGACGACTCAATGTCGTGGGGTGCATTTTGCTGCACACGCTTTGATAACCACCACGGGCAAAGTCTTTCTGGATCGACTTGCGCATCTCCAGCAACACGCCGGGAAGATTAACTTTATGGCCGGCCTCAATCGGCGTTCCGGTCAACTCCATCACCATCAACGTGGCGCCATTTTCATCATTCTTGATCGCTCGCTGCCGGGACACTGCTTGGGGTTTGACAGGGAGCTCGCCGTCAGGCACGACTTCTTCGACCTGCCAACCGCTGGGCCAATGGACTTCCGGCTCGGCTGCCAACACAAACGAGCTGCCCAACAACACGCACACAGCACTCAACAGTGGCCTACGAAACTCGATCATTGCAAAAACACCCAAGGTTCCAGCCGCAAAGTGTGCGGCCCGGCACGCGCTGACTGCAAGGGTTGGGCGCGCTTTTTCATTTGGCGCAGCCGGTGCGGCTTGCGTATCATGGCCCGCCTGCATGGAAGCAGGCCGCAAGCCAATGGACCGCTCATCTCACATTTTTTCTGGAGGGCCCATGAGCCTGCACGAATTGAACACCTTCCCGGGCGTCACTGCCCAACCCGACAACGCCACGGCGAACTTTGTGTTCAACCACACCATGTTGCGGGTCAAGGACATCACCAAGTCGCTGGACTTCTACACGCGCATCCTGGGTTTCTCCCTGGTCGAGAAACGTGACTTCCCGGAAGCCGAATTCAGCCTGTACTTCCTGGCCCTGGTGGACAAGGCCCAGATCCCGGCCGACGCGGCCGAGCGCACCCAGTGGATGAAGTCGATTCCGGGCATTCTCGAACTGACCCACAACCACGGCACCGAAAACGATGCCGACTTTGCCTACCACAACGGCAACACCGACCCGCGTGGTTTTGGCCATATCTGCATCTCGGTGCCGGACATTGTCGCGGCGTGCGAACGTTTCGAAGCCTTGGGCTGTGATTTCCAGAAGCGCCTGACGGATGGCCGCATGAAGAGCCTCGCGTTCATCAAAGACCCGGATGCTTATTGGGTTGAAATCATCCAGCCAGCGCCGATGTAATAAGCACTGCGTGACGCGGAGCGTCACCGGATGCGCTCCCGCGCCGAACGTGGGAACGAGAAAAACCCCATGATCGCTCATGGGGTTTTTTATTTGCAGCCCAGGATTACGCCGGAGCAGAGGTACGGATCAAGTGATCGAACGCGCTCAACGAAGCCTTGGCGCCCTCGCCTACTGCAATCACGATCTGCTTGTACGGCACGGTGGTTACGTCACCGGCGGCGAACACGCCAGGCAGTGAAGTCTCGCCACGGGCATCGACAATGATCTCGCCACGCGGCGACAGCTCTACGCTGCCTTTGAGCCAGTCGGTGTTGGGCAGCAAGCCAATCTGCACAAAGATGCCTTCCAGGTCGATGGTCTTGAACTCACCAGTGTCGCGGTCCTTGTAGGCAAGGCCGGTGACTTTCTGACCATCGCCTTTGACCTCACTGGTCAGCGCGCTGGTGATCACATCCACGTTCGGCAGGCTGTAGAGCTTGCGTTGCAACACGGCATCGGCGCGCAGCTTGCTGTCGAATTCAAGCAAGGTGACATGGCTGACGATACCGGCCAGGTCAATGGCCGCTTCTACGCCGGAGTTACCGCCGCCGATCACCGCCACACGCTTGCCCTTGAACAGCGGGCCATCGCAATGCGGGCAGAAGCACACGCCCTTGGCCTTGTATTCCTGCTCGCCGGGCACACCCATCTCTCTCCAGCGCGCGCCTGTGGCCAAGATCACGGTCTTGGACTTGAGGGTCGCACCGCTTTCGAAGCGAATTTCGTGCAGCTCACCGGCATTTTTTGCCGGAATCAAGCTACTGGCGCGTTGCAGGTTCATGATATCCACGTCGTACTGACGCACATGGGCTTCCAGTGCGCTGGCCAGTTTCGGCCCTTCGGTTTCCTGTACCGAGATAAAGTTTTCGATGGACATGGTGTCCAGCACCTGGCCACCAAAGCGTTCAGCCGCCACACCGGTACGAATACCTTTACGTGCCGCATAGATGGCAGCCGAAGACCCGGCCGGGCCACCGCCAACTACCAGGACGTCGAAGGCATCCTTGGCGCTGATTTTCTCCGCGGCTTTCTCGATACCGCTGGTGTCGAGCTTGGCGAGGATTTCTTCCAGGCCCATACGGCCTTGGCCAAAGTTGACCCCGTTCAAGTAGACACTCGGGACCGCCATGATCTGGCGCTCATCGACTTCAGCCTGGAACAGCGCGCCATCAATCGCAACGTGGCGGATGTTCGGGTTCAGCACGGCCATCAGGTTCAGCGCCTGGACCACGTCCGGGCAGTTCTGGCACGACAGCGAGAAGTAAGTCTCGAAGCTGAACTCGCCTTTGAGGGCGCGGATCTGTTCAATCACTTCGACACTGGCCTTCGACGGGTGGCCACCGACTTGCAACAGGGCCAGCACCAGCGAAGTGAATTCATGGCCCATGGGGATGCCGGCGAAACGCAGGCTGATCTCGGCACCCGGGCGGTTGATGGAGAACGATGGCTTGCGCCCATCATTGCCATCGGTGTTCAGAGTAATCAGCGTGGAGAGGCTGGTTACGTCCTGCAAAAGAGCAAGCATTTCCTGGGATTTCGCACCGTCGTCGAGGGAGGCGACGATCTCGATCGGCTGGGTGACCCGTTCCAGGTATGACTTCAACTGAGCTTTAAGATTGGCGTCCAACATACGGGCGATTTCCTGTTCATTCGGTTTATTGCAGACAAAAAAACGCCCGAGCGAATCTCGCCCGGGCGTTTTGAGGGCGGATGCAGCTTACTTAAGTGCGGATACCCGCCCTTGATACGCGTTCACAGACTTAGATCTTGCCGACCAGGTCCAGAGACGGCGCCAGAGTGGCCTCGCCTTCTTTCCATTTGGCTGGGCACACTTCACCCGGGTGGGCGGCAACGTACTGAGCAGCCTTGATCTTGCGCAGCAACTCGGAAGCGTCACGGCCTACACCACCGTCGTTCAGTTCAACGATCTTGATCTGACCTTCTGGGTTGATCACGAAGGTGCCGCGGTCTGCCAGGCCAGCTTCTTCGATCAGTACGTCGAAGTTGCGGGAGATGGCCAGGGTTGGGTCGCCGATCATGGTGTACTGGATTTTGCCGATGGCTGGCGAAGTGTTGTGCCAGGCAGCGTGGGCGAAGTGGGTGTCGGTGGAAACGCTGTAAATTTCGACGCCCAGCTTCTGGAATTCGGCGTAGTTGTCAGCCAGGTCTTCCAGTTCGGTCGGGCAGACGAAGGTGAAATCGGCTGGGTAGAAGAAGACAACCGACCACTTGCCTTTCAGGTCAGCGTCGGTCACATCGACGAAGCTGCCGTTTTTGAAAGCGGTGGCTTTAAACGGTTTTACTTGGCTGTTGATGATAGGCATCGTTGACTCTCCGTCAGGGGTTAAGAAGTTGATGAAGTGAATCCTACCGGCTCTCTCGGTCGATGGCTCATTGGCAAACCTGATGCTGACGATTGGGTTTCTCTATCAGACGACGCTATTAATAGAAAAAATCTCAAATCAGCGCTTGGGTTGCCAGGGTCATGCCTAGAAACGGCGTCGCTTCAACATAGCGCATCGCAGATTTCATGTCGTTCCAGCCGACGTAACTCATCAGCGACTTCAAATCCCAACCACTTCGATGCGCCCAAGTGGCGAAACCCCGACGCAGGGAGTGGCTGGTGTATTGATCGGCGGGGATGCCTGCGCGCTCAAGGGCCTGGCGCAATAACGGGATCACACTGTTGGGGTGCAAGCCCTCCTCACCCAGGTTGCCCCAACGGTCAATGCCGCGAAACACCGGGCCGCGAACCAAAGCCGAGGCGCTGAGCCACTCGCTATAAGCCTGCACCGGGCACAGCCGCAGCAACGCTGGGGTCTGGTAGGTTTTGCCGAGGTTGTCACGGTCACTTTTACTGCGTGGCAAGTACAGGCTGATGCCTGCGCCTGGCACGGCCTGCACGTGCTCAATGCTTAATCGGCACAGCTCATCACTGCGAAAGCCGCGCCAGAAGCCCAGCAGAATCAGCGCAGCGTCGCGCTTGGCCCGCAGCAAGCGCGGCTGGTCGTGACGCTCGCTGGCCTGTTTGGCTTCAATGTCCAGGGCAGCGATTACTTGCTCCAACTGCGTGAGCTGCAAAGGCTCGGCCTGCCGCTCCCGCGCCGGGTGCACAGCGCGGATGCCCTTGAGCACCTTGCGTACCACCGGCGCCTTCGTCGGGTCGGCAAACCCTTGGCTGGTATGCCATTGCGCCAAGGCCGAGAGCCGCAATTTCAAGGTGTTGACTGCCAATACCCCGGCATGCGCCACGAGGTAGCGCGCCACACTCTCGCTGGTGGCCGGCAGGAACCCTCCCCAACTGACTTCGAAATGCTCGATCGCCGCGCGGTAGCTGCGGCGCGTGTTGTCGCGAGTGGCGGCGTTGAGATATCGGTCGAGGTCGCTCATAGGCGTCTTTTCGTACTGCTGAAGGGTGGATGGCTGATGAAAATGCTTATGACACGAGATAATACGCCAATATCCCATCTGTTAAATCATTAATTTCAACCAGTTTTCAATCATGATATAGTATGTATATACATACCACGTACCACAGTACCAAATCGACGGAGACCCCATGGCTCGCGGCGGCATAAACAAAGCAGTAGTGCAAACGGCACGCCTGGCGATCCTCGCCCGTGGCGAAAACCCCAGCATCGATGCGGTGCGTATCGAAATGGGCAATACCGGCTCGAAAACCACCATTCATCGCTATTTGAAAGAGCTGGACGAAAGCGAGACGCGCCAGACCATCACCCAAGCACCGATTGATGATGAGCTGGGCGAGCTAGTCGCCCGCCTGTCCCAACGCCTGAAAGAGAAGGCCCAAGAGCCGATCGACCTGGCCCTGGCGCAATTCGAGCAACAAAAAGCCGCCCTGCTCGCCCAGGTAGAAACCCTGGAAGAAGCGCACACCCAGCTCAAACAGCAATTTGATATCCAGGCCGCTGCCCTCGCTGAAGAAAGCGCGGCGCTGCAAACCGCCAGCACCAGCCTGCAGACCGAGCAAACCCGTAACGCCGGGTTGAGCCAGGCGTGCAGCGACTACGAGCTGAGGCTCAACGACAAAGACGAGCAGATTCGCTCACTGGAAGAAAAACACCTGCACGCCCGCGATGCGCTTGAGCATTACCGCACTGCCATCAAGGAGCAGCGCGAGCAGGAACAGCGTCGCCATGAGGGCCAGTTGCAACAGGTACAGGCCGAATTGCGTCAGGCGCAGCAAAGCGCACTGGTGCGCCAGGACGAAATCACCCAACTGCATCGCGACAACGAGCGCCTGCTGAGTGAGCAGCGAGTGACAACCAAGGAATTGAAAGCGCTGCAGGAGCAAGCTCGCCAGGACCAGGCGCTACAGCTGAAACTCAAGGAGCAGCTCAGCCAGATCGACAGCGAGCGCACCCTGCTCCAGGAACGCCTGCGGGTTGCCGTGCTGGACAGCCAATCGCGCCAAGCATCACTGCTGGAGTATCAGCAGCACAACAAGGCGCTTGAGCTGGACCTGGTCAAGGCCCAGGCAAGCATCGAAGCCCTGCGCTTGGCGACCGTCGTTGCAACGGCGCCAGAGGCAGCAGAGCCAACCTGATCAGTCCGCTACAGGCGTGCGCATGGTGACGAATTCTTCCGCCGCCGTAGGATGCACGCCGATAGTTTCATCGAAATGCTGCTTGGTCGCGCCCGCCTTGAGCGCGATCGCCAGCCCTTGCACGATCTCACCCGCATCCGGACCGACCATGTGGCAACCCAGTACTTTGTCGGTGTCGGCGTCGACCACCAGCTTCATCAAGGTCTTTTCCTGGCAATCGGTCAGGGTCAGCTTCATCGGCCGGAACCGGCTTTCAAAGATCTGCACGTTGTGGCCATTTTTGCGTGCATCCTCTTCTGTCAGGCCGACTGTGCCGATATTCGGCAGGCTGAATACCGCCGTCGCGATATTGGCGTAATCCACCGGGCGGTATTGCTCGGGCTTGAACAACCGCCGCGCCACGGCCATGCCTTCAGCCAGGGCCACCGGCGTCAGTTGCACACGACCAATCACATCGCCAATCGCCAGGATCGACGGCTCGGCGGTCTGATAGAGATCATCCACCGCGACGAAACCGCGTTCGTCCAGTTTGACCCCGGTATTTTCCAGGCCCAGGTTATCCAGCATTGGACGGCGGCCAGTGGCGTAGAACACGCAATCGGCTTCCAGCACGCGGCCATCCTTCAAAGTGGCCTTGAGGCTGCCGTCGGCCTGTTTGTCGATGCGCTCGATGTCTGCATTGAACTGCAAGTCCAGGCCGCGCTTGGTCAGCTCTTCTTGCAGGTGTTTGCGCACCGAACCGTCAAAGCCGCGCAAGAACAAGTCACCGCGATACAGCAATGAGGTTTGCGCGCCCAAGCCGTGGAAGATGCCCGCGAACTCAACGGCGATATAACCACCACCCACTACCAGCACGCGCTTGGGCAGCTCTTTAAGGAAGAACGCCTCGTTCGAGCCAATGGCGTGCTCGCGCCCTGGAATCTCAGGGATCTGCGGCCAGCCGCCGGTGGCGATCAGGATGTGCCTGGCAGTGAAACGCTCACCGTTGATCTCCACCTGATGGGCATCGACCAGGCGTGCATGTCCTTCATGCAGGGTCACGCCGCTGTTTACCAACAGGTTGCGATAGATACCGTTGAGGCGGTTGATCTCACGATCCTTGTTGGCGATCAGGGTCGCCCAATCAAAGTTCGCCTCGCCCAGGGACCAGCCAAAGCCGCTGGCCTGTTCAAAATCTTCGGCAAAATGCGCGCCGTACACCAACAGCTTCTTTGGCACGCAGCCGACGTTCACACAGGTGCCGCCCAGGTAGCGGCTCTCGGCCACAGCCACCTTGGCGCCAAAGCCCGCGGCAAAGCGCGCCGCGCGAACACCGCCGGAACCGGCGCCAATTACATACAGGTCAAAATCGTAGGCCATTTCACTCTCCTCGGCAGTACACCAGCATACCGACTTACATGGGGCTGAAAAACGAAAAAGCCACCCGAAGGTGGCTTTCGCTTAAAACGTGCCGGCAAGCGTGGATCAGTAAGCCTTGCCCGTCTTGTAGAAATGCTCGTAGCAGAAGTTGGTCGCTTCGATGTAGCCCTCAGCGCCGCCGCAGTCGAAACGCTGGCCCTTGAACTTGTAGGCAATCACGCAGCCGTCTTTGGCTTGCTTGAGCAGAGCGTCGGTGATCTGGATCTCGCCACCCTTGCCTGGCTCGGTTTCTTCGATCAGCTTGAAGATGTCCGGCGTGAGGATGTAACGACCGATGATCGCCAGGTTCGATGGCGCGTCTTCCGGCGCTGGCTTCTCGACCATGTCGCGTACGCGGATCAGGCCATCGCCAATATCGTCACCGGCGATAACACCGTACTTATTGGTTTCGGTTGGGTTGACTTCCATCACCGCAACGATGGTGCAACGGTATTTCTGGTAGAGCTTGACCATCTGGGTCAGCACACCGTCGCCTTCCAGGTTGACGCACAAGTCGTCCGCCAGGACCACGGCAAAGGGTTCGTCACCAATCAGCGGGCGACCGGTAAGGATGGCATGGCCGAGACCTTTCATCTGAGTCTGACGGGTGTAGGAGAACGAGCACTCGTCGAGCAGTTTACGGATACCGACCAAGTATTTTTCCTTGTCGGTGCCCTTGATCTGGTTTTCCAGCTCATAGCTGATGTCGAAGTGGTCTTCCAGCGCGCGCTTGCCACGACCCGTGACGATGGAGATCTCGTTCAAACCGGCATCCAGAGCCTCTTCCACACCGTACTGAATCAGTGGCTTGTTCACCACTGGCAGCATTTCTTTGGGCATGGCTTTGGTCGCTGGCAAGAAGCGAGTGCCGTAACCGGCTGCTGGGAACAAGCATTTCTTGATCATATGAGTCCTTACAAAGGGCTGTGCGTACGGAATTCGGCGCAGTCTAATCAGGCCGCAGTCACCTTACAATGGGGTTCTGCTGGCGTTGCGATGTCATCATAGAGAAAAAATGTCGGCGTAAGTTCCGCTGATCCTGCAATGGGTGTCACCAACGGTTGGTCAGAACTCGCGTCGACCCCTTGTTTGAAAGGGCTGCAATGGTTTTAGCACGCTTTTGCACCCCTGGCACTGACCCGCAACAACTTGCGCCCTGCCCCGGCATTTGGCGCTATCATGGGCGCCTTGAACCAAGACCACGAGATTGCCAACAGATGTCAGAACCAAAAGGTGTAAACGGCTACCTGATCACTAAGCGAGCAGACGGCTGGCACTTGATCAATTTTCACGGTGACAGCGTTGCCGGCGTATTCGAGTCCGAAAGCATGGCGATCGCCGTCGCCGAAGTGTTTGTGGATGAGGCAGGCCATGCATCGAGCAAGCGGCCGAAAACCAAGTAAGCCTCTTTGCACTGCTTTGAAAGCCCCGTTAAACGGGGCTTTTTTGTTTGTCTGTACCTAGATGGCAGTTCGCTATAATCTTCAACAACGCCACGACAGTGTCAGCGCGCCCTTCCAATACCCTCGATGACGACCCCCTCTATGAAAAAAATCCTGGCACTGACCGCGGTACTGGCACTCGCCGGCTGCACCACCGCCTCCGACACCCTGCTGAAAAATGGCGAGCAAGGCCTGACCATCGACTGCTCGGGCGAGGCCAATTCATGGGCCAGTTGCTACGAGAAGGCGGACGCCTCCTGCGCGGGCACCGGCTACCGCATCGTCGGCACCAATGGCACGCCGGCACTCAAGGAAAGCGACAAGACCCTGGGCCAGGACGTGGGCAACTTCAAAGGCCGCAGCGTGGTGGTGGTCTGCAAGTAACGTTGCTACAGGTGCACTTCAGCGAACTTGATCCCCAGGCCCCGCAGGATTTCGATCAGGTCATCCAGGCGAGCAAATGATTCGACCTCATCCTGTTCGTCCACCAGGAAGTAGCTGCGCCCGCCGCTCTTCTTGAAAAATACGATCCACTCGCCCAGATCGGCGGGGTTCTGGATGACATGGGTGGCCGAGATCTGCCCTTCGGCATGGCGGGCTTTGACGTGTTCTCGTTTCATAACCGGCTTTCCAGAAAAACAAATGCCGCTCAAACCCCGGGTTTGAGCGGCATCTTTATAGTGAATGCCCGACAGTTTAACGGATGCATACCGTCCCTGCAGGGTAAGGGCTTTTTTTTATCGGGTGTGAGGGATGAGTCTGGAGCTCAACCGGAAATGCATTCTTCCCCCGCCTTCTTCACGTCGCCCGGGCGGATCGGCACATTGGACATGCTTTCATAAAGCTTGATGCTGCTACCGCTGGAGCGGTCTTCGATTTCAAAGATCGCCGACGGGTCTGCCGAGAACTTCTGCGGCACGATCACCTGAATGCCGTCTTTATGGGGTTCGATTTGCGGCGGCCGACGGGTCGCCTCCAATTTGCGTACCACACACGCCGCATATTCCTGCGGTTTCTTCCCTGAGATGACCACCAATGTTGGCGGGGTCTGCTTGATATCTGCAACCGAAGCACACCCACCTATTGCCAAGGCCAGCACCAACACACTCCACTTCATACAAAAACCTCCGATAAAGACCCTACGACAGCGGGGATGGTAATTTTCTCCCACCAACGTAGGATTTATCTGTGATAACTCGGTAAATAACTGTTTTAAATTGTCGAAGTCGTCGACGACGGCCCGATAATAAACGCGCTGGGGCTGATAAACTCCATCTTAACCTACGTATCGTTCTGATTTTTCAGAAAAAGCCCTTCTGGAGACACCCCATGAAATTCATCCACCAGCGTGAGCACCTCAACGAGGGAGACATTGTCGTCATCGAATGCTCGCAGACCTGCAATATTCGCCTGATGAGCGATGCGAACTTTCGCAGCTTCAAAAATGGCGGCCGCCATACCTACCACGGCGGCGCATTTGATAAATTCCCGGCCAAGATCACCGCGCCCAGCACCGGGTTCTGGAACATCACCCTGGATGTGGTGACCCGTCGCGCCATCAGCGTGACCCGTAAACCTGCGTTGTCCCACAAGATCCGTATCGTTCGTCGTACCAGCAGCAAGCTGAGCTGACCTGAACACCTGACAGGAAAAAAGCTGTGACCACCACAACCAAATACGTCATCAAGTACAAGCTCAACGGCGAACGCCGCTTTGAATTTGCCCAGTTGCACAACAACAGCATCGAAGAAGCCAAGCAAGCCTTGGCAAAAATTCATGATGCCAACGACGAAATCACCGACATCAACGTGAGCAAGGCGCTGTAAGCCATGCCTGGCCCTACCGCCGATTTGTTTGCCGACGAGGCCCTGCAACAGCCTGCCGGGCGCGAGCAAATTGGCGAAGAGTCCTATGTACTAAGGGGCTATGCCCTGCCCTGGATCGAGCGGTTATTGCCTGAACTGCGGCGTGTCCTGGCTCAATCACCGTTTCGGCAGATGGTCACTCCCGGCGGCTTTACCATGTCTGCGGCGCTGAGCAGTTGCGGCGAGCTGGGCTGGACCACCGACGCCCATGGCTATCGCTACAGCCCACTCGACCCGCGCAGCCAGCAACCTTGGCCCGTCATGCCCGACACATTGCGCCAACTGGCGGTGGCTGCGGCTATCGAGGCCGGCTTTGGCGGTTTTCAACCCGATGCCTGCTTGATCAACCGTTACGTACCGGGGGCGAAGATGTCCCTGCATCAGGATAAGAACGAGCGCAGCTACAGCGCGCCCGTGGTGTCGGTGTCCCTGGGGCTGCCGGCGATTTTCCTGTTCGGTGGCCATGCGCGCAGCGACAAAACCCAAAAGGTCTCGCTGTTTCATGGTGATGTGGCGGTGTGGGGCGGCGTTGATCGCCTGCGCTTTCATGGCGTGATGCCGATCAAGGACGGCGTGCATCCGGTCATGGGCCCGCAGCGCATCAACCTGACCTTTCGCACCGCCGGTTAATTTGACCGCAAGCTTCGGAGTGTCGATGGCGAGCGGCAGGCTTAATCTGCTCCTGAACCGTCAAGAGTGCAGGCCATGAACAACGAACACGATCCGCGCTGGGCTGCCATTATTGCCCGTGATGCCAAGGCCGACGCCTTGTTTGTCTACGGCGTGAAAACCACCGGCGTGTATTGCCGCCCCAGCAGCGCTTCGCGTTTGCCGCGCCCGGAGAATGTCGAGTTTTTCGACACGCCGGCGCAGGCCGAAGCCGCCGGTTATCGTCCCAGTAAACGCGCTGCCGGCGACCAGACCCAGTTGGCCGCTCACCATGGGCAACTGGTGGCCGAGGCCTGCCGGCAAATCGAGCAGGCCGAAACTCCGCCTAGCCTGGATGTGCTGGCCCGATGCGCCGGGCTGAGTCCCTTTCACTTCCACCGCGTATTCAAAGCCAGCACCGGCTTGACCCCCAGGGGTTACGCCAGCGCCCTGCGTTCACGCAGAGTGCGCGACGGCCTCAAGGGCCAGCATTCGGTGACGGACACCCTGTATGACGCGGGCTTTAATTCCAATAGCCGCTTTTATGAAGCCGCCGACCAAGTGCTTGGCATGAGACCTCGAGACTACAAAGGCGGCGGCGCCAATAACACCATCCGCTTTGCCGTTGGCCAGTGCTCGCTGGGGGCGATTCTGGTGGCGCAAAGCCAACGTGGCGTGTGTGCGATTTTATTGGGTGATGATCCGGACAAACTGGTGCGCGACCTGCAAGACCAGTTTCCCAAGGCTGAGTTGATCGGCGCGGATCAGGGTTTCGAACAACTGGTGGCCCACGTCGTCGGCTTTGTCGAGGCCCCTGCCTTGGGCCTGGATTTGCCCTTGGACCTGCGCGGCACAGCCTTTCAGGAGCGGGTGTGGCAGGCGTTGCGCGAAATCCCTGCGGGCAGCACCGCCAGCTATGCGCAGATTGCCGAGCGTATCGGTGCCCCCTCCTCCTTTCGCGCCGTGGCCCAGGCTTGCGGTGCCAACCACCTGGCGGTGGCGATTCCCTGTCATCGCGTGGTGCGCAGCAATGGCGAGCTGTCGGGCTACCGCTGGGGCGTAGAGCGCAAGCGCCAGTTACTCGAGCGCGAAACCCAGCCCCACAAAACGCCGCTTCCGTCCAGTGAATAAAACAGACTGGCCGGGTGCTGATTGCCCTGCTAAAACAGCGAAAAGCCCTACTAACGCTGGAGAAGCACCCCATGAGCACCTGGCCATACACCCGCATTCTTGACCTGTTGGGCATTGAGGTGCCGATCATCCAGGCGCCGATGGCTGGCGCGACGACCACCGCCATGGTCATCGCCGCCCAGCAAGCCGGAGCCCTGGGCTCGATGCCTGCGGCGGCGCTGAGCCTGGAGCAACTGCGCGATGCCTTGGCTCTCATTCGCCAGGCCAGTCATGCGCCGCTGAACATCAACTTCTTCTGCCATCAACCGCCCGATGCCGATGACGCGCGGGACCAGGCTTGGAAGGCCTTGCTGCAACCTTACTACCATGAGCTGGGCGCCGACTTCGATGCGCCAACCCCGGTGTCCAACCGCGCGCCGTTCAATGACGCAGCCTGCCAGGTAGTGGAAGCGTTTCGGCCAGAAGTGGTGAGCTTTCATTTTGGCCTGCCAGAGAAGTCTTTGCTGGACCGGGTAAAAGCCACCGGTGCCAAGGTGCTGTCATCGGCCACCACTGTCGAGGAAGCCGTGTGGCTGGAACAGCACGGCTGCGACGCGATTATCGCCATGGGCATCGAAGCTGGTGGGCATCGTGGCCTGTTTCTCAGCGATGACCTCAACAGCCAGATCGGCTTGATGGCGCTGCTACCGCAGATTGTCGACGCGGTCAGCGTGCCGGTGATTGCTGCGGGCGGAATCGGCGATGCGCGCGGCATCGTCGCCGCCTTTGCGCTGGGCGCTTCGGCAGTGCAGGTCGGCACGGCATACCTGTTCACACCCGAAGCTACGGTAAGCGCCTCCCATCACCATGCGCTGCGCCATGCCCAAGCCAGCGAAACCGCGCTGACCAACCTGTTTACCGGCCGCCCGGCGCGGGGCATCGTCAACCGGGTGATGCGTGAGCTCGGCGCAATCAATCCAGCGGCGCCGGCGTTCCCCAAAGCTGGAGGCGCATTAATGCCGCTCAAGGCCAAGGATGAAGCCGGTTTCAGTAACCTGTGGGCAGGCCAGGCCCTGAGGCTCGGCAAAGACCTGTCCACCTATGACCTGACCCGCGAATTGGCCGAGCACGCGCTAGCCAGATTCACCCGCGACTGACCTGCGCAGCAACTTGGTGCTATACCGGCAATAGCCTACCGCTATATATTCCCATACATAGCGGTAAGCCTCTTTACCTACAACCTGCCGTACACCTTCAAGGAGTTGCTTCATGATGACCCGCGTTTCGCACCTGGCCCCCCTGCTTGCCGCCTTTGCCTTGGGTACGGCCCATGCCGATGAAGTGCAGGTGGCCGTGGCCGCCAACTTCACCGCCCCGATCCAGGCGATTGCCGCCGATTTCGAGAAAGACACCGGCCATAAACTGGTCGCGGCTTACGGTGCCACCGGGCAGTTCTACACCCAGATCAAGAACGGCGCGCCATTTGAGGTGTTCCTCAGCGCCGATGACACCACCCCGCAAAAACTCGAAAGCGAAGGCGCTACGGTCAAGGGTTCACGCTTCACCTACGCGGTCGGCACCCTGGCGCTGTGGTCGGCCAAAGAAGGCTATGTGGATGCCAAGGGTGATGTGCTGAAGAAAAACCAATTCAAGCACTTGTCCATCGCCAACCCCAAAACAGCGCCCTACGGCCTGGCAGCCACCCAATTGCTGGCCAGGGAAGGCTTGAGCGACCAGGTCAAGGACAAGCTCGTCGAGGGCCAGAACATCACCCAGGCTTATCAGTTTGTGTCCACCGGTAACGCCGAGCTGGGTTTTGTGGCCTTGTCGCAGATCTACAAAGACGGCAAAGTCACCGGCGGTTCGGCGTGGATTGTTCCGGCCTCCCTGCATGACCCGATCAAACAGGACGCCGTAATCCTCAATAAGGGCAAGGACAGCGCCGCCGCCAAGGCTCTGGTGGACTACCTCAAAGGCCCGAAAGCGGCTGCCGTTATCAAATCCTACGGTTACGAGCTGTAAATGCCCCTGACGAGTGCTGATTTTTCTGCGATCTGGTTGACCCTCAAACTGGCCTCACTGACCACCCTGATCCTATTGATCATCGGCACACCGATCGCCCTGTGGCTGTCGCGCACCCGTTCCAAGTGGCGCGGCCCCATCGGCGCAGTGGTCGCACTGCCGTTGGTGTTGCCGCCAACGGTCATCGGCTTCTATTTACTGTTGGCCATGGGGCCCAACGGGTACGTCGGCCAGTTCACCCAGTGGCTGGGCCTGGGCACCCTCACCTTCAGTTTCGCCGGGCTGGTGATTGGCTCGGTGATCTACTCCATGCCCTTCGTGGTGCAGCCGTTGCAGAATGCGTTTTCTAGCATCGGCACGCGCCCGCTGGAAGTGGCCGCGACCTTGCGCGCCAACCCGTGGGACACGTTTTTCACGGTGATCCTGCCGCTGGCACGCCCTGGGTTTATCACCGCCTCGATCCTGGGCTTTGCCCATACCGTCGGTGAGTTCGGCGTGGTGCTGATGATCGGCGGCAATATCCCGGACAAGACCCGTGTCGTCTCAGTGCAGATCTACGACCACGTCGAAGCCATGGAATATGCCCAGGCCCATTGGCTGGCCGGCGCCATGGTGGTGTTCGCCTTCCTCGTGTTGCTGGCGCTCTATTCCAGCCGTAAAACCAAGATGGGCTGGAGCTGATCGCGATGATGGATATACGCCTGCACCTGAAGTATTGCGCCTTCACACTGGATGTTGACCTGCAATTGCCCGGCCGTGGCGTGAGTGCGCTGTACGGGCATTCTGGCTCCGGCAAGACCACGTGCCTGCGCTGCATCGCCGGATTGGAACGCGCCGAACACGGTTTTGTACAAGTCAACGGCGAGGTCTGGCAAGACAGCCGCAAAGGGCTGTTTGTACCGCCGCATAAACGCGCCCTGGGCTATGTGTTCCAGGAGGCGAGCCTGTTTGCGCACCTGTCGGTGCGCGCCAATCTGGAGTTCGGCCTCAAACGTATTCCGCGCCCGCAACAGCGCGTGGACTTGGCCCAGGCCACCGAACTGTTGGGCATCGGGCACTTGCTTGAGCGTCACCCGCAACACTTGTCCGGCGGCGAGCGCCAACGCATCGGCATCGCCCGCGCCTTGCTCACCAGCCCCAAGTTGTTGTTGATGGATGAACCGCTGGCGGCGCTGGACAGCCAGCGCAAAAGCGAGATATTGCCTTACCTGGAACGCCTGCACGACGAGCTGGATATCCCGGTGCTGTACGTCAGCCATGCCCAGGACGAAGTGGCGCGACTGGCCGACCATATTGTCTTGCTCAGCGACGGCAAGGCCCTGGCCAGCGGCCCGATCGGCGAGACCCTGGCGCGCCTCGACCTGCCCTTGGCGCTGGGCGACGATGCCGGCGTGGTGATCGCCGGCAGCGTCGTTGCCTACGACGCGCACTATCAGTTGCTCACTCTGCAGTTACCCGATTGCCCGTTGCAGATGCGCGTGGCCCATGTCCCGCTGGCGGTGGGCAACCCGCTGCGGGTCAAGGTCCAGGCACGGGATGTAAGCCTGAGCCTGCAGGCCCAGGAACACAGCAGCATCCTCAACCGCTTGCCGGTGACCGTCACCCAGACTATTGGCGCGGACAACAGCGCCCACGTGCTGGTGCGCCTCGACGCCGGCGGCACGCCCTTGCTGGCACGCATCACGCGCTTCTCACACGACCAGTTGCAACTGCATCCGGGCCAGACACTGTGGGCGCAAATCAAGGCGGTGGCGGTGCTGGCTTAACCATTTGGCACGACCGCGGGGTGCTGCGGTCAATCAGACATACCGGCCTGATTTGTTGCCAAGGAACCCGCCCCATGCCTGACTCTTCGCTACCCGCCGACCTGCCCCGCGACCTGCATTATGTGGATGACACCCAGCCCGGCATCCGCCGTAAAAAAGTGCGAGGCAAGTTCCAGTATCTGAACGCCAAGGGCGAGCGCATTACCGACGCGGACGAAATAAAACGCCTGAACGCCTTGGCGGTGCCGCCCGCCTACACCGACGTGTGGATCTGTGCCGACCCTCGCGGCCACCTGCAAGCCACCGGCCGCGACGCCCGTGGCCGCAAGCAATACCGTTACCACCCACGCTGGCGCGAGGTGCGCGACAGCGACAAGTACTCGCGCTTGCAGGCTTTTGGCGCCGCGTTGCCCAAATTGCGCAAACAGCTCGAAGCTCAAATCGCCGAGCCGGGGTTTACCCGCGAAAAGGTGTTGGCCACGGTGGTGATGTTGCTGGACGCCACGCTGATCCGCGTCGGCAATACCCAATATGCCCGTGAAAACAAATCCTACGGGCTGACCACCTTGCGCAACCGCCATGTGGACATCAAGGGCAGTGAGATCCAGTTCCAGTTTCGTGGCAAGAGTGGCGTGGAGCATCAAGTCAGCGTCAAGGATCGGCGCCTGGCCCGGGTGGTCAAGCGTTGCATGGAATTGCCGGGGCAAAACCTGTTCCAGTACCTCGACGAAGACGGTGAGCGGCATACCGTCAGCTCACAGGACGTCAACGACTACCTGCACAGCCTGACCGGCGAAGACTTTACCGCCAAGGACTACCGCACCTGGGCTGGTACAGCAATGGCGCTGGCAGTGTTGCGCGAGTTGGCGTGGCAGCCCGAATCCGACGCCAAGCGGCATGTGGTGGCGATGGTCAAGGATGTCTCCCGGCAGTTGGGCAATACGCCGGCGGTGTGCCGCAAGTGCTATATCCATCCGGCGGTGCTCGAGCATTTCAGCCTCGGCGAGTTGTCGAAGTTGCCCAAGCCGCGGGTGCGCAAAGGCTTGAAAGCCGAAGAAGTCGCGCTGGCGATGTTCCTGGAAAAACTGGCCGAAGACTTGCCGCACAAAGTTAAGGTGGGTTAGGCTCTGCCTCCCTTCTGACTCACGGGATGACCGCCGACGTGAACATCTAAGCCTTCCAAAATGTATCTGCAACGAGCCGCTGGCGCGCTTGTTGGCCTGTTCGACATTTTTTTGGAGGTGCTGATGACTGACGTCAAACGGCTGCCCGCTCTTGTTTCCCTGCAACACCTGTCTTTCCAGTTCGCCAATGGCGAAACCCTGCTGGCCGACGTGAACCTGTCCATTGATCAAACGCCTACCGGTATCGTCGGGCGCAATGGACGGGGCAAAAGTATCCTGGCCAGGTTGATGGCCGGCGTGCTGCTGCCCTCCTCCGGCACGTTGAAAAAACCGGCCCACGTTGCCTATGTGCCCCAGGCCATCACGGCTCAACCAGGGCAAACCATCGCCGATATCACCGCAACTGCCGCAGCCTTGGCTGCCCTTGCACGTATGGCCCAGGGCGATGCACGCCTCGGTGACCTGGAACTGATCGACGATCGCTGGGACCTCGCCGAGCGCCTGCGCCAGGCACTGGATGCAGCGGGTTTGCAGACCCTCAGTGCCAGTACCCCGGCCGATCAACTCAGCGGTGGCCAACTCGCCAGGGTCGCGCTGATCGGGGCGTTGTTGGCTGCGCCGCAGTTGCTGATTCTGGATGAGCCCAGTAACCACCTTGATGCTGCCGGGCGCGATTGGCTGTTGCGTGTGTTGCGCGATTGGCGAGGTGGCCTGGTGGTGGTCAGCCATGATCGACAGTTGCTCAACGTCATGGGTCGCATCATTGAGCTTTCGCCCCTTGGCATTCAGGTCTACGGCGGCAACTACGACGCCTATCGCCAGCAACGCGATACTCACCAGCAGGCCGCGATTGCTGCGTGGGAACAGGCGCGTCTGGCCCGCAGCCGTGAGCGTCGGCGTCTGCAAAAAGACCACGACGACCTGCAGCGCCATGCCGCACGCGCACGTAAACAGGCCGAGACCGCCAACGTCGACCGTTTTACCAAGGCGCGCTGGAAAAGCGCAGCAAAGGAGATCGTCAGCAGCGTGCGTAGCGCCCATCATGCGTGCAAAAACCAACTCGACGCCCAGGTGCGCCAGGCTTACGAGCGCGTGGCGGATGAGACGCCCACACTGCTCGCATTATCAGGCTCGACGGTCCCCAATGGCCGCCAGGTACTGGTGCTGGAGCAGGCGCAATTGCCCTGGCTCGATCCCCTGGCGCCCGTCAGCTACCTGACGCTAAACCTGACAGGTCCGGCTCGCGTTGCCGTGCGTGGGCCGAACGGTTGCGGCAAATCGACCTTGCTCAAACTGCTGGCCGGCCACTGGCAGGCGGTCAGTGGCAAGTGCAGCGTAGCGGTGCCCAGTGCGTACATTGATCAGCACCTGGCGCTGCTGGACGACCGGCGCAGCCTTGTCGAGCAACTCAACCTGCTCGACACGCCGCTGGCCGAAGCCGAACTGCGCACACGTCTGGCGTTTTTGCAGCTGGACGCGCTGCGGGTTACGCAGCCGGCAGGGCAACTCAGCGGCGGCGAGCGCTTGAAAGCCGCGATGGCCCTGGCCTTGTGGCGTGATACACCGGCGCAATTACTGTTGTTGGATGAACCCACCAACCACCTGGACCTGGAGTCAGTGCTAGCGTTTGAGCAGGCTTTGAAGGGGTTTACCGGCGCGCTGCTGGCCGTATCACACGACGAGGCATTCTTGCAGGCGATCGAGCCGACTCACCATCTGACGTGGCACGCCACCGGCTGGCAACTGGAGCGTGTCTGAGGTCATTGCGCGGACAGGCAAAGCGCCCTACGGTAGTGGCCGGATAATCTCACCGAGGAAACCAGCCCCATGCTGCCTTCGTCCCGCAAGCCTTACACCAATGCCACGCTCGCCCGTCGTCAGCGCTGGCGCGGGCGCGTGGGCTTGATGCTGGTGGCCTGCCTGTCGGTGCTGGCGGGCATGACCGATGCGATCGGTTTTATGGCCAGCGGCGATTTCGTCTCGTTCATGAGTGGTAACACCACGCGCCTGGCGGTGGCCATCAGTGCGGGCGACCTGGGGCTCACCGGGCGCCTGGTATTGCTGGTCACCACCTTCGTGGTCGGCAATGCCTTGGGCGTGCTGGTCAGCCGTTTCAGCAAGCGCCATGCGTTGCCCTTATTACTGTGCATCGGCGCCTTGCTCTGCGCTGCGGCGTTGTGGCCATCGACCGACACCTTGCCCGCGTTGCTCGCAGCTATCATTGCCATGGGCATGCTCAACGCGGCCGTCGAGGAAGTGAACGGGCTGCCGGTGGGGCTGACCTACGTCACCGGAGCGCTGTCACGCTTTGGTCGCGGGCTCGGCCGTTGGTTATTGGGGGAGCGCCGCAATGGCTGGCGCGTGCAATTGATTCCGTGGGGCGGGATGTTCATTGGCGCTGTGATCGGTGCACTGCTGGAACAGCAGATGGGCCTGCGCGCATTGTGGGTCAGTGGTGCGTTGGCTGCGGCCTTGGGGGTGGCGACACTGTTGATTCCGCGACGCTGGCACTTGGGTTTCATGCCCCGGTGAGGTTGGGGTGGAGGAGCTCGTTCGACGTTTAAGCCTCGACATCCGTGTACCGGTAAAGAGCCATCACGTCGAACGAGCAAGTGAATCATAGGCCAATGCCCAGCGGCTGTCCCGCCAGGCATTTCGGAATATGGCTAAGGCAACCGACTTACAGACAAGTGGCCAGTGCTGCCAGGCGACGTTTGGCCGGCATATTGTCCTGTGCTGCATAGTAGTTGACCGTAGAACCCGCGCCGGTGCTGAGTACATCGACAAAGTAATCGCCACCGGTGGTATACACCGTAAAACCACCCGCCTCGGTCGCTTCCTTGAAGCCGCCAGCATCGACGCCGAACACGCTTTCATCCTGCCAGCCGAACTGGATGCACTGGGCAACGACCAGAGTGGCCTTGTCTGATGCCAGGGTCTTGTAGGGGCTGCCTGCGCGCGCTTCCTTCATCTTCGAACCGGCGCAACCGGTCAGTGCCGCCAGTATCAATGCGCCCATTACCACTTTGTGCATGCCATTGCTTCCTTGGAAAAACCGTGACTCTACCACTGTGCGTCTGCCAACTGACGCGCCCATGAACTTTGTTTCACTGTGAAGGGCAAACACGCCGCCTATAGTGGCCAGGCTCATTTTTTAGAAGTCTCCCTTCTGCCCGCCACCCCGCGGGCTTTTTTTTTGCCCGGGTGTCAAAACCACCAACGGAACAGATAGAACAGCGCCATGCTCAATAGCACCGTGGTCAACACGCTGCGCGTCCAGTACATCAACGCCACGGCGCAGATGCCGGCCAGCAGATAAGGGTTGCTCGGGCTCAGGTTGAGCCGATGGTCAGCCAGGAAAATAATCGGCCCGCAGATCGCGGTGAGCATGCCCGGCACGGCGAAGCCCAGAAATTCACGCGCACCGCGATTGAGCCGTACTGGCAAGCGCGGCTCGATAAACAGGTAACGGTTGAAGAACACCACCAGGCCCATGGCCACAATCATCAGGTAAATCATCGTTGCCCCACTCCCAGCCGTTTACAGGCAAACCCCGCGCTCATCCCCAACACACCCGAGACCACCACCGCCGACTCCCAGTGCAGATAACTCAACCAGACCGAGCTCAGCAGTGCCACGGCAACGCATACCACCGTGGGCACGTCGCGCACCACAGGGGTGATCAAGGCGATAAAGGTCGCGGCAATCGAGAACTCCAGCCCCAATTGATCAAGGCCGGGAATGCTTTTGCCCAGCACAATGCCGGCAAGGGTGAAGAGGTTCCAGACCAGGTAAAACGTCAGGCCGACGCCCAGGGCGTACCAGCGGTTGAAGGTCTCGCGGTCGTAGTGGTTGACCAGGGCAAAGAATTCATCGGTCAACAAGAACCCCAGGCTCATGCGCCAACGGGTGTTGAGCGAAGACAGCGTAGGACGCATGTGCATGCCATAGAGCAGATGCTGGGATGTGAGCAGTAAGGTGGTCAGCACGATGGAAATCAGGCTGGCACCGCTCTTGACCATGCCGATGGCCACCAGTTGTGCGGCACCGGCAAACACAATGGCAGACAAGCCTTGGGCTTGCAGCGGGGTAAATTGTGCGTCGATGGCCATGGAGCCGGCCAGCAACCCCCAGGGCGCACACGCCAGGGATAAGGGAATGACGGCGATGGCGCCGCGGGTGAAGGCGTAATGAGGTAATGCAGTGGGCATGGAAGCGGCTCATCGACAGACAGTCGACAAGCATGCCAGCGCGAACGAAAGCTTGTCTTGAACGATCTTGCTCAGGCGAGCTTTACCGAAACCTGCTCCACCGAATCCCGGGCTTCGCGCAATTCATACGCATCCTGGTTCAGCCGGTGGATGGTATTGAGCAGGCGCTGGCGCAGCACTTCATCGCCGAGTTTTTCCACGGCGCGCATCAGGTCAAAGGCCGCGGTTTCGTTATTTTCCGCGACGGAATCCAGGGTCTTGCGCAGGTTGCGGGTGGCTCGGGTCACGCGGGGTCTTCCTTCATCAGCAATGGGCAGGCACGTTAGGACATTTGTGTTTCATTTTAATTTCAAACAGTTGTGGCGCTTTCAAAGGGTTTTGATCCATATCAATTGAAACAAGATTTGACCTATATATATGCAAATACGTATATTCGAATATATCCACTTGAAAAGTCCTTGACCATGTCAGACCTCTTCTCTCCTCCCACCCTGTTCAAGTGCCTGGCCGATGCCACCCGTGCACGGGTGACCTTACTGATCCTGCGCGAGGGCGAACTTTGCGTGTGTGAGTTGATCCATGCCTTGGACGACAGCCAGCCAAAAATCTCCCGCCATCTCGCGCAATTGCGCAGTTGCGGGCTACTGGTGGACCGACGTCAAGGGCAATGGATCTACTACCGCATCAATCCGGCACTGCCCGCCTGGGTTACTCAGGTGCTGGACACCACTCTGCAAGCCAACCAGCCATGGTTGCAGGATGACGCACTGCGTCTGAATGCAATGGGCGACAGACCACAACGGGCCAGCACCTGCTGCTGAGCCATCGGAGCGTTTATTCATGCTTGTCGCAATTGCGATTTTCCTCGTCACCATCGTGCTGGTCATCTGGCAACCCAAGGGCCTGGGCGTCGGCTGGAGTGCCACACTGGGCGCGATCCTGGCGCTGGCCTGCGGGGTGATCAGCCTGGCGGACATCCCGGCGGTGTGGCAGATCATCTGGAACGCCACCGGCACCTTCGTCGCGCTGATCATCATCAGCCTGTTGCTGGACGAAGCCGGTTTCTTCGCCTGGACGGCGCTGCATGTGGCGCGCTGGGGGCGTGGCCGCGGCCGGCGGTTGTTTGCCTATATGGTGTTGCTGGGTGCGCTGGTATCGGCGCTGTTTGCCAACGACGGTGCGGCGTTGATCCTGACGCCTATCGTGATGTCGATGCTGCTGGCCTTGCGCTTTTCCCCGGCGGCGACCCTGGCCTTCGTCATGGGCGCAGGGTTTATCGCCGACACGGCGAGCCTGCCGCTGGTGGTGTCGAACCTGGTGAATATCGTCTCGGCGGACTATTTCAAGATTGGCTTCAACGAATACGCCGCGGTGATGGTGCCGGTGAACCTGGTCAGTGTCGCCGCCACGCTCGCGGTGCTGCTGTGGTTTTTCCGCCGGGATATTCCGCAGACCTACAACCCGTCCGACCTGGAAGACCCCGCCAGTGCCATCCATGACCGTGCGACCTTTCGTGCCGGTTGGTGGGTACTCGGTATTTTGCTGGTCGGCTGTTTCGCCCTGGAACCGTTGGGCATTCCCATCAGTGCGATCTCGGCGTTCTGTGCGGTACTGCTGCTGGTGATTGCTGCCAAAGGTCATCAGATTTCCACGCGCAAGGTCCTCAAGGAAGCCCCGTGGCAGATCGTGATTTTTTCCCTGGGCATGTACCTGGTGGTCTATGGCCTGCGTAACGCCGGCCTGACCGACTACCTGGCCACCTGGCTCGATACCTTCGCCACCTATGGTGTGTGGGGCGCGGCCATGGGCACCGGGGTGCTGACCGCGCTGCTCTCATCAGCCATGAATAACCTGCCGACCGTGCTGATTGGCGCGTTGTCCATCGAGTCCAGCCATGCCGTGGGCGTGGTCAAGGACGCGATGATCTACGCCAATGTGATCGGCAGCGACCTGGGCCCGAAAATCACCCCCATCGGCAGCCTGGCCACCTTGTTGTGGTTGCATATCCTGGCACGCAAAGGCATCACCATCACCTGGGGTTACTACTTCAAGGTCGGGATCGTGCTGACCCTGCCCGTCCTGCTGATCACCCTCGCCGCCCTCGCCTTGCGCCTGAGCGTCTAATGGAGACTGCAATGAAAGTGCTGTTCATGTGTACCGCCAACAGCTGCCGCAGCATCTTGTCCGAAGCGATGTTCAACCACCTGGCGCCGCCGGGCTTTGAAGCGATCAGCGCCGGCAGTTTTCCCAAGGGCCAGGTCTTGCCCCGTAGCCTGAGCACGCTGCAGGCGGCGGGCATCAGCATCGAAGGTTTGTACAGCAAGGGCAATGAGGCCTTTCAAGACAGCCCGCCTGATGTGGTCATCACCGTGTGCGATAAAGCAGCCGGTGAAGCGTGCCCCGTATATTTCGGCCCAGCGGTGAAGACGCATTGGGGTCTGGAGGACCCTTCCGAAATGCAGGGTGACGAGGCGCAAGTAGAGGCTGCATTCAAGGCCACCCTCGACATTATCACCGCACGCTGCGAGGCGTTTTTTGCGCTGCCCTTTGCACGTCTATCGCCGGATGAATTGAAGGCTGAACTCCACCGCATTGCCTCAACGCCGCAGACTTTGTAGGAGCAAGCTTGCTCGCGAAAAACTCATAGGCACCGCGGTCATTCAGGAAACGCGCGTTATCGTTGACGCTTTTCGCGAGCAAGCTCGCTCCTACAGGGGGCGCTGATCCTGTGGGCAATACACGGCCAGTGTGGGAGCTGGCTTGCCTGCGATAGCGGTGGTTCAGTTGAAGATTCAGTCGCTGACGCGCCGCCATCGCGGGCGTTCCTACAGAGGGCGTGGTATCCCTCTCCCGGACTGACGTATGCTCTGGCACTTTCTCGAAAGGAACTGAGCATGCTGTCGATCTTTGTCTATGCGCTGGTATTCGGTTTTGTATTTTGCCTTTCCCCCGGCGCCGTGCTGGCAGAGACTCTGCGCCGCGGCTTGCTCCATGGCTTCACGCCGGCGTTGCTGGTGCAGTTCGGCTCACTGGTGGGCGACGCCGTCTGGGCCGTGATTGGCCTCACCGGTATCGCACTGCTGATCCAGCATGATGCAGTGCGGGTTCCACTTACAATCGTCTGCGCGCTGTACCTGGCCTGGCTGGGCATTCGCAGCCTGATTGATGCCTGGCAGTTACCGGCAATGGACAATGCCCCTGCCAGCTCAGGCAAAAATGCGTTGGCGGTGGGCGCGGCGATTTCCTTGGCTAATCCGAAAAACATCGTCTACTGGGGCGCCTTGGGAAGCGCACTGTCGGGGATTGTCGGCACCACCCCCAGTCACGGACAGACCCTGATGTTTTTTGCCGGCTTCATGCTGGCGTCGGTACTCTCGTGTTTTCTTACCGCCGCCTTGGTGAACCTGCTACGCAAGAACGCATCACCGACTTGGCAGCGTGTGAGTTATGCGGCCTGCGGTTTAGTATTGATCTATCTGGCACTCCTCGCCGCGCAAGGTGTATGAAGTTATTCAACTCACAACTTACGCGCGCCTCTTGTCTGAACAAACTCTGAACACGGGCTAATTTAATTAATCATGCGTTGACATTCTGTGACGCCCTGAGTAGATTGCCCGTGCCCGCAACTGGGGCCTTTTTTAAACCTCACAAAAGAAGCCAATGGACACAGTATCTAGTCGCTGTCCGAGCACCGCCTTTGCGGGCATCGGGCGCCAAACCCAGAATATGACAGGACTCGCGTTCCAGGTCCGGTAAGCTGCGCTAGAGCTTGATGCTCCACCGTAACTGCCTCACCGGTCGCCCGTCCGGTCCCGAGGTGTGTTATGACCTTCCAACTCCTTGTTTTGCCTGATACGCGCACACTGGTCGCAGCCCTGCACGCCAAGCTGTGCCGAGCGCCGGCGGGCTTTTCGCCAAGCCGCTCGACCTTTGTCACACCCTCCCCTCAAGTGCGCCCAGCCCCGCCGCTGGCGCACTGGCGTATCTGCCCTGAAAGCGGCCACCTGGTGCAGCACTGGGATCATGCCGACCCTCAAGACCCGCAGAGACCCCAGGTTTCCTGCCTGGCGCAAGCGCGCTTGATGCTCGGTTTCTACCTGAGTACTCACGCCGCCTGACCTCGCTGGAAACAGCAACTTTCTTATTGATGACCCTGGAGTTCTTTATGAACACGTCCAGTAGTAGCCTGCTGCACGCTAGTTAACTAACTTGCTGTTAGCGGGCCCTTCAGAAGTTATTTGAATACTTTATTTGAACCGATCGCGAAGTCCGCGGCTCGGCATGCTTTCGCTCGCCTGTCTGCAGGTAAGTAGAGGGTATGTTTTGTCGAGAATTGGCGACAGGAGTACAGACAATGAGCGCCGTAAAAAACACGCCTCTGCACAAGAAAAATGGCACCGCTGCCGACACCAGGCTGTCGATGCGTGCCGCCCGCGAAGCCCACAATGGCCTGGCGGCCACCCTCGCCAATGTACGCGCCACCCAGGACGGCCTGACCGAACTGGACGCCTCGGCGCGCCTGCAACGCGAAGGCTATAACGAAGTGGCCCATGACAAGCCGCCACACGCTATCGTCCAGTTCCTGCAGGCACTGAACAACCCCTTCATCTACGTGCTGTTGACCCTGGGCGGTATCAGCTTTGTCACCGACTATTGGTTGCCACTTCAGGCAGGTGAAGAAGTCGACCTGACCAAAGTCATCATCATCATGACCATGGTGTTGCTCAGCAGCCTGCTGCGTTTCTGGCAAGAACACCGCTCGGCCAAATCCGCAGAAGCCCTCAAGGCCATGGTACGCACCACCGCCACCGTGCTGCGCCGCGAGCAGGTTGGCGCCCAGCCCTTCTTGCGCGAAGTGCCGATGCGCGACCTGGTGGCCGGCGACATCGTGCAGCTGTCAGCCGGCGACATGATCCCCGCCGATATCCGCCTGATCGAGTCCCGCGACCTGTTTATCAGCCAGGCCGTGCTGACCGGCGAAGCCTTGCCGGTGGAGAAGTACGACACCCTGGGCGATGTCACGCAAAAGTCCGCCTCTACCCTGGCCGCCGACCAGGGCAACCTGCTGGACTTGCCGAACATCTGCTTCATGGGCACCAACGTGGTCAGCGGCCGCGCTAAAGCAGTGGTGGTGGCAACAGGGCCGCGCACTTACTTTGGCTCCCTGGCCAAGGCGATTGTCGGCTCGCGGGTGCAAACCGCCTTCGACCGGGGCGTGAACAGTGTCAGCTGGCTGCTGATCCGCTTCATGCTGGTGATGGTACCCATCGTGTTTTTCCTCAATGGCTTCTCCAAGGGCGATTGGGGCGATGCCTTCCTGTTTGCCCTGGCGGTAGCCGTCGGCCTTACCCCGGAAATGCTGCCGATGATCGTCAGCGCCAACCTGGCCAAGGGGGCTACGGCCATGGCCAAGCGCAAAGTGGTGGTCAAGCGCCTCAATGCGATCCAGAACTTCGGCTCGATGGATGTGCTGTGCACTGACAAGACCGGCACCCTCACCCAGGACAAGATCATCCTCGAGCATCACGTCAATGCCTTTGGCCAGCGCGATGACGCCGTGCTGTCCCTGGCGTGGCTCAACAGCTTTCACCAGAGCGGCATGAAAAACCTGATGGACCAGGCGGTGGTGCAGTTCTCGGAACAGAACCCCAAGTTCCAGGTGCCGTTTGCCTACAGCAAGGTCGATGAATTGCCGTTCGACTTTGTCCGTCGTCGCCTGTCGATCGTGGTCAAGGATGCCGCCGGTGATCAGTTGCTGGTATGCAAGGGAGCGGTGGAAGAGATGCTGAGCATTTCTACCCATGTCATGGAGGCCGGCGAAGCCTTGCCCCTGGATGACCGCCGTCGTGAGGCGCTACTGGCGCTCGCCAATGATTACAACGAAGACGGTTTCCGCGTGCTGGTGGTAGCGACCCGCAATATCCCTAAAGCGCTGGCACGCCAGCAGTACACCACCAGCGACGAACGCAACCTGGTGATCCAGGGCTTCCTGACGTTCCTGGACCCACCGAAGGAAACCGCAGGTCCGGCCATTGCGGCGCTGCAACAGATTGGCGTGGCGATCAAGGTGTTGACCGGCGACAACGCCGTGGTCACCAGCAAGATCTGCCGCCAGGTTGGCCTGGAACCCGGCCAGCCGCTGCTGGGTGTGGAAATCGAAGCCATGGACGACGCCACCCTGCTGCGCCGCGTAGAAGAGCGCACCGTATTCGCCAAGCTCACGCCGCTGCAAAAATCCCGCGTGCTCAAGGCGCTGCAAACCAACGGGCACACCGTCGGCTTCCTCGGTGACGGTATCAACGATGCACCGGCGCTGCGGGATGCCGATGTGGGTATTTCGGTGGACAGCGGCACCGACATCGCCAAGGAATCGGCCGACATCATCCTGCTGGAAAAGAGCCTGATGGTGCTGGAAGAAGGCGTACTCAAGGGCCGCGAAACCTTCGGCAATATCATGAAGTACCTGAACATGACTGCCAGCTCCAACTTCGGCAACGTGTTCTCGGTGCTGGTGGCCAGTGCGTTCATCCCGTTCATGCCGATGCTGGCGATCCATCTGCTGCTGCAGAACCTGATGTACGACATCTCCCAACTGGCCCTGCCGTGGGACAAGATGGACAAGGAATACCTGGCCAAGCCACGCAAGTGGGATGCGAAAAACATCGGCCGCTTCATGATCTGGATCGGGCCGACCTCGTCGATCTTCGACATCACCACCTTTGCGCTGATGTGGTACGTGTTCTCGGCCAACAGTGTGGAAATGCAGACGCTGTTCCAGTCCGGCTGGTTTATCGAAGGGCTGCTCTCGCAAACCCTGGTGGTGCATATGCTACGCACCCGCAAGATCCCGTTCTTCCAGAGCACGGCCGCCTGGCCGGTGTTGATGATGACCTGCATCGTGATCGCCCTGGGCATCTACGTGCCGTTCTCACCGCTGGGCACCCTGGTGGGCCTGCAACCGCTGCCGCTGGCGTACTTCCCATGGCTGGTGGGCACCTTGCTGGCTTACTGCTGCGTCGCCCAACTGATGAAGACGATCTACATCCGCCGCTTCAAACAGTGGTACTGACCCTCCCCGCCGTTCAAACGCAGGCGGCCGCCCGGTCGCCTGCGTGCAATACAAGGATTTGCTCATGCGCGTGTTGATCTGTGCAGGTCGTCATTACGCCGACACCAAAAAGTCCCGCCATGTGCTGGACGCTTACCACCGCCTGCGCCCGGTGCAGGTACTGATCCACGGCGGCAACCAGTTCCTGGGCAGTGAGATCGAGGAATGGGCCCGGGAAATCGGTATCGACGTAGTGCGTTATCCACCCAATTGGCAGCGCCATGGCAAACAGGCGGAACGCCAGCGCAATCACTTCATGCTGGCCGACAGCCGCCCCGATCTGATCATCGCCCTGCCTGGCGGTGACGATACCTCGGAGCTGGTTTGCCAGGCCAAAGCCAGCGGCATTTCGGTGCTGACCGTAGAAAGCTGAACTCAAGCGAGGTGCATCATGCACAAAAAACACACGCCGGCACGCCGCGACGGGTTTGCCAAATATCGCGCACGCCACTCTCGCCACACCCTGCTGTTACTGCCGCCAGCAAAGCGCCGTGCATTGCAGCGCAACCTGATCTTTATCGGCGTGACCCTGGGCCTTGTCCTGGTGGCCGCGTTGATTTCAAAAGCGCAAGCCGCAGGCGGCGCTTATGTGGTTGACGACGGCGCGATCAACACGCCGGGTGAATGCAACGTCGACGCCTGGTACAGCGCCCAGCGGCACGCGGGCAGTACCCATAACGGCACCTTGTCGCCCGCCTGCACGTTCAGCGCTATGCCTGCCGTGCAATGGGGCGCCGCGTTGTCACGGGCCGTGGATGCAGGCAAAGGCGAGACGCAGATCAGCCCGCAAGCCAAGGTGCAGGTGCTGTCACGGCAAGACTTGGGCTTGGAACTGGCGATTGCTGTCGGGGCGCATGTCGCGCTGGATCGCCATCACGGGCTTGACGGCGCAGACCTGAACATCCCCCTGACATGGCAACCCCTGGATGCCTTGCGCCTGAACCTGAACGCCGGCTGGAGCCACGCCTACAACGACGGTGATCAACAACATCGCCTGACCTGGGGCACGGGGTTCGAATATCAGTTGGCAGAGAAGCTCACGCTGATTGGCGAGCGGTATGGCCAGGAAGGCGGCGAACAGGCCTGGCAGGCTGGGCCGCGTTTGCACATTGGTGAATTTGTTGACGTGGACCTGCTGGTCGGGCGCAGCCTGATTGGCGATCGCGCCCAGTGGCTGACCACTGGGGCGACGCTGAGGTTCTAGGCTTTGGCCTGCTGCTCCAGATGCAGCTGCAATTGCGGATCGATTTGCAACTGACCGGCCAGGTCGTCGAGGTAATTGCGCTCGGCGTCCTGCTGATCATTGACCAGCATCACGCTCGCCAGGTAAATCTCCGCAGCGAGTGCGGGGTCATTGGCATACTCGGCAAAATCGGCGGCATCCAGGGGCTTGGCGACTTCGGCGTCGAGCCACTGCTGCAGTTGTGGGTCGTCGGTATGACGGCCGATCTCGGCAGAAATCATCTGCTGCTCTTGCGCATCGATTTTGCCATCGGCCTTGGCCGCCGCGATCAACGCACGCAGTACGCCGTGGCTATGGGCTTCGGCTTCAGGCCCTTCAAGCTGGTCAACGGTCTGGATAGCTTGCTGCGGTGCCGAAGCCTGTTGGCGTTGCCAGGCTTGATACGCCTGGAAGGCCGCCATCCCCAGGGACGCCAGCGCCGCGTAGTTCATCCCACCGCCGCTGCGCGTCTGGGTAGTACCACCTGCCGGAGCGCCGCCCAACAAGCCGCCCAGGCCACCTAATAAACCACCCAAACCGCCACCCGCCGCAGACGCATTGCCGGTGCCGGCGCCCTTCAACAACCCTCCAAGCAACCCGCCCAGGCCGCCGCCCGAAGCCCCGCCGCCTTGCTGCCCTGCACGCAACAGTTGTTCCAGTAGATCGCTGGTATTCATGGTGTCGCCCTCCGGGGCGCAATAGTGGCATTGATCAAACATAGTCCTCCCCTGATGGAACACCATGACCGTCGGGCGGGCAAGCTTTATGATGACGCCATCACGCCAAGAAGGGAGAACCGCGGTGAACCGCATCGAGCACATTGCGCTGATGGCCACCTATAACCAATGGATGAACCGCAAGGTCTACGACGCCGCCGCCGCCCTGACGCACGCGCAGTTGACCCTGGACCGCCAAGCGTTTTTCGGTTCGATCCTCGGCACCTTGAACCACCTGATGCTGGGCGACACCGTCTGGCTCAAACGCTTTGCCGAACACCCGGCCAACTTTGCGGCCTTGGCGCCGCTGAACGGGGTTGCCACGCCCGGCGACCTCAAGCAACTGGCCTTCGCCAGCCTTGCAGAACTAGCGGCCCATCGCGCCTGGCTGGATCAACTCATCATCGATTGGGCCCAAAGCGTGCAAGAGCCCCACCTCGACCACCGCCTGCGCTATCACAACATGCGCGGCGTGGCCGCCGAGAAACCCTTCTTCGGTTTGCTGGTGCACTTTTTCAACCACCAGACTCACCACCGCGGCCAGGTGACGACACTGCTGAGCCAGGCGGGTGTGGACGTGGGGGTCACCGACTTGCTGGCACTGATTGACTGAAGGCCGACGGTCAATGTGGGGGCTTGCCTGCGATGGCGGTGTAACAGGTTCAATACCTGTGACTGACACATCGCTATCGCAGGCAAGCCAGCTCCCACAGTTGCCCCATATTGCCCAAAGCATCAGTGCTGTCACTTCACCTTGCTGCTCAAGGTCTCCACGCTGCGCTTCAAATCATCCAGGCTGCGCTTGAGACCGTCGAGCTCGCTTTTCTGCCGCTCTATCGTGCTCTTCTGCTCATCCACCGTACGCTTGAGACTCGACAGCTGACTGTCACTGCTACTGGCACTCGAACCGTCCTTGCGCTTGAACTCATCAAACGCACGCTCCTGCCCCTCTACTTTGCTTTTCAAGCTTTGCAGTTCGCTTTGACTCTGTTTTTGCCCAGCTTGCAGCGCCTCGACATCCCCCACGGAAACACCCGACGGCTTCAACACATAGGCACCGCCCACGTCCATCGAGCCGGCCGTCAACTTGTCTGAAGACGACGCACTAAATTCGCCCCACTGCACCGCCCTCCCCGCCTGCGCCGAGCTGAACGCGCCAGTGCCCAACAACCCCGCTACACCTGCGGCCATGATCCAAGCCTGCTTACGGATACTGAGCATCAAACGACTCCCTGCGAAATGCCGAAATGGCATATCGCTATGACTGTCATTTATGGGGCTTGTTCCTGGGTTGCGAGCGTTCATCAGGACTTGGCACAAAGGTCATGTAGATCACTGATCTGCCACGTTTTTTCTGCGCATCTTTATGCGGGAAAACCGGCTGGGAGGTTGCGCTGAAGCGGCTGGATCTATATATTCCCAACCCTGTTACACCGCGCTACCGCCCGAATGGCGAAACTGGTAGACGCATGGGACTTAAAATCCCCCGCTCGTAAGGGCGTCCCGGTTCGATTCCGGGTTCGGGCACCATAGATATCAAGGGCTTGCCAGGGAAACCTGGGCAGGCCCTTATCTTTTCTGCTCCGCAATTCTCATCAGCGGCGTCCTGCCGACCGAACACAATCCGTTCGGCCCATGAAGCGCCACCCCACTACTGCCGCAATGTGAGGCGGCTGCACGGTCTCCCTAGTTGATTTCAGTGACGAAGTTTTCGCGAGACCGCCGTACTTTTTTCAGGTTTATCAGCCAGTCAGACTCTGCTGCCCGATACCCCAACGGCAGGAGCACCACACTGCGCAGATGCCTGGCCCCCAGTCCCAGAATCTCATCGACAGCCGAGGGATCGAAGCCTTCCATGGGCGTTGCGTCGACTTGCTCGGACGCTGCGGCGATTAAAGCCGAGCCCAGTCCAATATAGGCTTGGCGCGCAGCCGCTTGATAATTGGCCTCCTGCCCACGCTCGGCGACTATGCCGAGGAGCATTTGACGGTAATCTTCCCACCCCTGGTTGACAGTAGCTCGTACAGTATTGGTCAGGTCGAACATCATGTTGACGCGCTCAGGCGTTATGTCATCCCAGGCGGCGAACACCAGCAAATGAGAGCAGTCGGTCACCTGGGACTGATTCCAGCTGACCGCCTTGATCTTTTCGCGAATGTGCGGATTAGTCACCACCAGCAATTCAAATGGCTGGAGGCCGCTCGAGGTCGCCGTCAGTCGTACCGCTTCCAGAATTCGCTCCAGCTTTTCAGCCGGCACGGTCTTGGACGGGTCATAACTTTTCGTCGCATAACGCCAATTCAGTAACTCGGTTATTTTGCTCATTCTTCATATTCCACGTAGGTCAACGGTCTTTATCCAGCCCAATCCGAATACCTTCAGGATTGCGCTCCGGCTTATACTGCGGATTAAAGTCAACTTGAAGGTCAAGCAAAAAATGAAGATCGGCGAGATTTCGCGACGCACAGGCCTTGCTGCTTCAGCAATACGCTACTACGAGGAGCAAGGCCTGCTGGACGCTCCCACGCGTGACGTGAACAACTATCGCTATTACAGCGAAACCACCATTAAACGCTTGGAAGTCGTGATCCACGCGCAAAGGCTGGGGTTTTCCCTCGACACCATTCGTGGCCTCTTCCTTCATGACGGTAGCTGCTCCAAATCCCTCACTCTGCAACAGATCAATGTACGCCTGGAGGAGATACAGCACATCGAAGCCACGCTAAAAGTGCAGCGTGAGGAGTTGTTGATGCTGCAAGAAGTCCTCGAAGAAAGCCTTCGTACGGGCATCGCACCTGGATTGGATTGCCCAAGCAGCGTGGAGCGATTACGACCTGATCGAGCCGTAGTCATGCGAAGCAAACACATGATGGCTACCAGCAAGTAAAGAAAGCGCAATACTGCGAGATCTGGATCTCAACCAAATACAAACCTGATGCTGCCTCTCGCACTGACAGATTGCTATAAAGCGATAAGCAAGAAAAAACCCCACAGCATCAACGATCCTGTGAGGTTTTATCACCGGCTTTACCGATCCGGTATCAAACCACGCTGATCATCTCTGCACTCAACTGCGCCGCATTGAACCCCACCAGGGTGACACTGCTGTCCCCCGCCAGAATCACGCTGTCACTGCCATGCTGGGTAGTCGCACCGAGCACAGCATCAGCGCTGGCGAACAGCGACTTGGCGAACACCAGCAGGTCTTTCCCATTCTGATGAATGTTGAAGTCACTGATCACGTCGTGACCGAACCCACGCTGGTCGAAAACAAACAGGTCGCTGCCCACGCCACCGCTGAGTTGGTCATTGCCCAGCCCGCCGATCAAGACGTCATTGCCGCTGGCGCCATACAGCGAATCGTTACCGGTGCCACCCAGTAGCGTGTCGTTGCCGTCGCCGCCGTGCAGCAGGTCATTGCCGGCGCCACCCTCGAGCCGGTCATTGCCGTTCTGGCCGAATATCAGGTCGCGCGCGGCGGTGCCTTTGAGGGTGTCGGCCAGTTGGCTGCCTTCGATGGATCTGGCATACGCCTTATCGGCGCCGAACAGGCCTTCGAAGTCGAGTTTGCCACTGGTCACCGTATAGGCCGGCGTGAGGGCCTCGCCGATGCCACCGAAGAGCCCGCCGAGCACGGGCACATGCCCGAGGCTGTTGGCCAGGCCGGTTTCGAACTCTACATGCTCTACGCCGTGCAATTCCTTCAGGCCATATTGGCCGCTGCTGTCGTTCAGAAACAACGTGCCATCGCTGAGTTTCACCGCTTCGTAGGAAGACGCGGTGCCTTTGAGGAAGACTTTATCGTTGCCTTCGCCGCCGGCGACGATATCGGTACCGGTACTCACCCGGAAACTGTCGTCACCCTTGAACCCGTCGAGGAAGTCATCGCTGAGGCCGTCCTGCAGCTTGTCCGAACTGTCGGTGCCCAGCAGGAAAGCCGGTGTGCCGTAGTGGTTGGAGGTGGCGGTCTGTTTGTCGCTGACCCAGGTAAAGCTGCGGCTGATGGCGTCAAGGTTACTGATGATGATGGTGCTGTCGCGCTCGATGTAATCGTAGAAGGTCGATTGGGCGATACGCTGGATAGGGTTGATGAAAATGCCTTCCAGGTGCGCGGCCCATCCTGACAGGTTGGCAATCGAGAACGGACCATTGGGCCAGGTTGGCAGCGCGTAGATCGTGTCGAACAGCACGATGTTGTCAGTCGTCGAGGTGTAACTGGCGTCACTGCCTTGAAGCGCGTCGATGATGGCGCTGCCCACGTCGGTCTCTTGCCCCGTGAGACGGTGGACCACATCGTTTTCAAAACCGAAGTTGAAGATGCCGTCGCTGTTGCTGGACTTGGGCGACTCCATGCCAAAGTAGTCCGAATCCTTGAAAAAACCGTCGGCCAAAGTGTCCTTGCCGATATACATGCTGTTGGTAACGGAGCCACCCTGGCTATAGCCGGTGACCAGAACATCCTTGCCGCTCAGGTTATGGCCGGTGGCGTAATCCTTGATTGAGTTGAGCAGGTAGTCGTAGCCGTTGATATAAGAGTTATCGATCATCGCCGGCCAACCCAGCAGATCAATTGGCGAGTTGGTGCCGGCAATGGAAAACCCCATTTTGACTAATTGGCCGCTGTCATCGTATTGACCAAACACCCTGGCTTGAGAACCAAAGACGCCGTCGCCGGTAAAGCTCCCAGTGATGTCGGTGTGGCTGCTATCAACCTGCAGTTCGCTCGCGCCGATCTCACGCCAGCCCTTGGGCAGCGTGAAGGTGTTGCCCTCGCCCAGCACAAGCCCCGGAATGTTGTAGAGCGCGCCGACGGTCGCTACACCACTGGTGTAAGTGGCGAGGGTCCAGGCATCTGAAATCAGGACGCGGGCATCTTGCCCCTTGTAATCGAATATAGCCATGTCAGTACTCCTTGAGCCCAGCGATCAACACCGAAAGTCAACGGTAATACCTGATGCGTCGGGCTAAACAATATGCATTGAAGTTGTTGTTGTGCATTCTGTTCAGGCTGCTTCGTTGCTTAATATCGAGGTTGACCATTAAGGAAGCTCGTCAACACTAGCCTAGAAGTGCCGCGTTAAAGTGACCGACTATCGGATGACAAGGGTAAGTACTTGGGGATATAGACGACAAAAGCGCCATAAGCGCTGTTTGTCGAACAAGAGGTGAAGTTCTGTGTTGTTCGTGACTGGCGAGTCAAAGAAAATCAAAGCCTTATAGCAAGTTGTGAACTGCAATAAGGGCTCAAGAAGTTCAGGTTTCTCTGGAACTCAGGAAGAATAAACCTCAGCACCTTGGCATACAGGCTGCTTGAACCTGGGTAATTGCTGCCGGGCCAGTTGCGCCTGCACGCCCGCGACCGCTTCAAGCACTCTTTGCGCCCAGTGCTCATCCTGCGGGTCAACCACCACCACGCGAAAGCCGTGGTCGTTACCTTCAATGCGCACGCCCTCGGAATCATCCACGTGCAAATCAATATCGAAGGCCGGCGGAAATTTCGAGGGGGTGTTCGACAGCCCATGCACCGTGAGGGCGTGGTTATGCCGCTCGCTATTGACTACGCCGTCGACACGAATGCCATACAGCATCAGCCAACGCCTGATGTAGGAAGGCGCCCTGCCCGATGAGGTGTAGACCCAGATACTGCAACCCTGGCGCCGCAGCTCCCGCGTCAGCGAACGAGTGCCGATACGCAGCGGCTCTCCCCACCAACGATGAGCACAGGCCGGTAGCCAGCTGCTCTCGACGTCAGCGTGGTGGAGCTGGCAAGCCAATGTGTCGTCGATATCAAAGGAGATGCGTACGCTCGGGCGCTTGGCGGCACGCGTGAGAAACGCCTGCTGGATGGCTTGCACGGCTCGGCTGGCGAGTGTCGGATACCGGCGCATTAATGGCCTCCCTGATAAATAGGCTGTGGTACGTCGCTCAAGAAAAACGCCTTGGGATCCGGGGCCTGTTCCTCCAGGAAGGCGGCGTACTTTTTCTTGATCTTGGGCAATTCATACAACGCCTTGACGCCATGTTTGGCCGAGTTGCGGATGACCGAGGAAGGATTGAAGTAACCCTCGGCATTTTCCAGCGTCAGCACGAACGGTGGCAACCCGGCCCGCATCAGCAGATAACTGACGATCAGCGAACCACTGCGGTTGTTGCCTTCGATGAACAACTGCGGCTTGCTGAGGATGCGCACATACACACCGGCCGCACGCTTCCACACCGATTCACTGCGATACGCGCAATACCAATTGAACAAGTCCTTGATACCGCCTTCAACGTTGTTGAAGAAGTGCTCTTCGGTGGCGGCCAGGTGCTGCGCGTATTCCACGCGGCGCGCCGGGTCACTACCGCAGAGCACCGTGGCGTTGATCTCCAGCATCAGGTCCAGATGATGAAGGTCAAACAGGTCAACGCCCCGTGCGACATAGTCGTCAACCAACGCATAGCCTTCAAGCACGTTGTGCAGCACTTCGTCGGTCAAGGGGTCGCGCGGCTCGGTAAATTGCGTGCTGAGCTGGGCAAAGCGGCTCTGCACTTTGCGGAGCGCGCGTTCAATCGCTGACAAATCAAGACGATGCGTTGCAGACATTGGCGTTCCTGGGCTGACGGTGGCGCACGTGTGGTTTCTATCGAACATGGAGTTACTCAGCTGAACTTGCCGCTGATGTAATCCTCGGTCATCTGTTCACGCGGGCTGCCAAAAATCTGCGCGGTCGGGCCCATTTCCACCAGGTAGCCGGTACGCGTGCCCTGGGAAATATCCACCGAGAAAAACGCCGTGGTGTCCGCCACGCGGATCGCCTGCTGCATGTTGTGGGTGACCAGGGCGATGGTGTAATCCTTCTTCAGTTCCACCATCAGCTCCTCTACCCGGCGAGTCGCAATCGGGTCGAGTGCCGAGCACGGCTCGTCGAGCAACAGCACTTCCGGCTCGGTGGCGATAGCGCGGGCAATACACAGCCGTTGCTGCTGGCCACCGGAAAGCGACAGGCCGCTGACCTTGAGCTTGTCCTTGACTTCATCCCACAGCGCCGCGCCTTGCAGGGCGTGCTTGACGCGGTCGCCCAGGTCGCCTTTGTAGCGGTTCAAGCGCAGGCCGAAGGCGACGTTGTCGAAGATGCTCATGGAAAACGGGTTCGGCTGCTGGAACACCATGCCGATGTAACGGCGTACCACCACCGGGTCTACACCCTTGCCATACACATCCTGCCCCAGGAAATGCACGTGGCCTTCGAAACGAAAGCCCTTCACCAGGTCGTTCATGCGGTTGAGGCTGCGCAGTACCGTACTTTTGCCGCAGCCGGACGGGCCGATGAAACCGGTGATCTTGTTTTTCTCGATCGGCACATGGCTGTCACGCACTGCCATGAAGTTGCCGTAGAAAATCCTGTCCAGCTTGCAGTCCATGACCACAGGCGATTGGGTAACAAACGGAGCGGCTATTTGCGCAGTTGAGACGTTCAAGATTCAGATGCTCCCGTTCTTAATACTTAGGCTTGCCGAAGATACGGCTCACAATATTCACGACCAGCACGATCATCACCAACACCAACGAGGCCGCCCAGGCGAGCTCCAGCTGGTTGTCGAAGGGCATGCCGGAAAAGTTGTAGATCAACACTGCAAGGGAGGCCGTGGGGTTCATCACCGCCAGGTCGCCGTCGTGGTAGATCCAGTAGTTGCTGAACAGCGCGGTGAACAACAACGGCGCGGTTTCGCCTGCGGCACGAGCCACAGCAAGCATTACGCCGGTGAGGATCGCCGGCAGGCCGGTCGGCAAGATGATCTTCCAGATCACCTGCGAGCGGGTGCAACCCATGCCGTAGGCAGCGTCCTTCATGATCTTGGGCACCATGCGCATCGACTCTTCAGCCGTCAGCACCACGATGGGCAGCATCAGTACCGCCAGGGCTACGCCGCCTGCCGGTGCCGAGTAGGTGCCGGTGGTCATGACCACCAAGGCATAGGCAAACACGCCGGCCAGGATCGAAGGCAAGCCGGTGAGCATCTTGGCGGCAAAGCGTGCAGCGTTGGCCAATTTGCTGTCCGGCCCCAGTTCGGCCAGGAAGATCGCGGCCATGATGCCGACCGGCACCGCAATCGCCGCAGCGATACCGACCATCACAAAGGTGCCGGCCATGGCGTTGCCGAAACCGCCGCCTGTTTCGAAGCCGGTGGGCGGCAGTTCGGTGAACACCTCCAGGCTCAGGCGTGCGCCGCCACGGGTGATCAGCATGTAGAGCGCGGAAATCAGCGGCACACTGGCCAGCAGCGCGCCAAACCATACCAATGTGGTCAACACCAGACTGCGCAAGGCGCGGCCTTCGAACTTGCGCTGCAGGCTCGGCACAGCGGTGATAGGGGATGTGAGATTCGTCATCATCGGTTACCCCGTTGGGCGTAGAGCATGATCATGGAACCGATGACATTCACCAGCAGCGTGATGAACATCAAGACGAGAGCGCCGTACATCAATACCTCCACCTCGTTGGGCCCGGCTTCGGGGAAGTTCAGCGCCAACAAGGCTGCCAAGGTATTGGCCGGCGCGAACAGCGAGAGGGAAATGTTGTTGGCGTTGCCCACCAGCATCGCCAGCGCCATGGTTTCGCCCAGCGCACGGCCGAGGCCGAGTACCAGGGAGCCGAAAATACCGGTGGCGGCGGATGGCACCATCACCTTGAGAATCGCCTCCCAATGGGTGGTGCCCATGCCGTAGGCGGCCTGCTTGGTCTTCATCGGCACGCTGGTGAGCGCGTCCTGGGATACGGCGGCAATCGTCGGCAGAATCATGATGGCCAACACCAGCGCCGCAGGCAGCAACCCCGGCCCGCTCAGGGACGTGCCGAAAAACGGTATCCAACCCAGTTCGCTGTTCAACCAGGTGGTCAGTGGCCGAATGGCCGGGATCACCACGTAGATGCCCCACAGGCCGTACACCACGCTGGGGATAGCCGCGAGCAGCTCAACGATGGTGCGAAACACAGCGGCCAGCTTGGCCGGCAGAAAATCCTGAGTCAGGAAAATCGCCATGCTGACACCGAAAAAGCCTGCAATCAGCAGCGCGATGAAAGCGCTGTAGAGCGTGCCCCAAATGGCCGGCAAGATCCCGTACTTGCCCTGGTTAACGTCCCAGACGCTGCCAAAAAGCACATCGAACCCGTGCTTTTCCATGCCCGGCAAGGCCTTGCGTCCCACCTCGAATACCAAGGCTGCGACCAACGCCAGAATCAGTACCACCCCGATTCGCGCGAGCCCACGGAAGGTGCGATCGACCAGGAAGTCTTTGGCCGAGGGAGGTTGGCAGGCAGAATCCCGGTTAACCGGTACGACGAAAGGTTTGTTCATTGGCTAATTCCGGAACAGGGGGGAAACGCCCCCGGCGCGGCAAACAGCCCACACCGAGAGCGGCCTCACGGGTGTTACTGAATGTTGGCGGATGCCTTGCGAACCTGCTCGACCACCGATGGCGGCAGCGGGATGTAGCCCATGGAGTCGGCGATTTTCTGCCCCTCGGTCAGGCTGTACTCAACCATTTCGCGCATGGCCTTGGCCTTGGCAGGGTTGCCGTTGTCCTTGCGGAAAATCATCCAGGTGTAAGAGGTGATCGGGTAAGACTTGGCACCGTCCGGGTCAGGCAACCAGGCCACCAGGCTTTCCGGCATCTTCACTGCGGCCAGGGCCTCGGCGCCGCTTTCGGCGTTCGGCACCACGTACTGGCCGGCCTTGTTCTGCAACTGGGCGAAGTCAACCTTGGCCAGTTTGGCGAAACCGTACTCGATGTAGCCAATCGCGCCTGGGGTCTGGCGTACGGTGGCGGTCACACCATCGTTCTTGGGCGACTTGATGAATTTGTCGCTGGCCGGCCAGTTGACGGTGTTGCCCTCCCCCAGTGCCGTTTTGAATTCAGGGTTGATGGTCGCCAGGTGCTTGGTGAATACCGCCGTGGTGCCGCTGGAGTCTGCGCGCACCACCACGGTGATCGGCGTGTCGGTGAGTTTCAGGTCCGGGTTGGCGGCGACGATCTGTGGGTCGTTCCACTTGGTGATCTTGCCCAGGAAGATGTTGGAGTAAACATCGCGTGGCAGCTTGAGGCCCTTGGGATTGCCCGGCAGGTTATAGGCCAGCACGATTTCACCGGCAGTCATTGGCAGCAACTGCACGCCTTCGGCGACCTTGGCGATGTCTTCGTCTTTCATGGCCGAGTCACTGGCGGCGAAGTCGACGGTTTTATTCAGGAAGTCCTGCACACCTGCGCCGCTGCCCTTGGACTGGTAATCCACGGTGACGCCAGCGGTCTTCTTGCTGAAATCCTTGAACCAGGTGAGGTAGATCGGTGCAGGGAAGCTGGCGCCGGAGCCGGTGAGGCGCACGTTTTCGGCGGCGAAGGTCAAGGAGGAGGCACACAGGGATACCGTAACGGCGAGTGCTGCGGACTTCATCAAGCTTTTCATTAAAAGGAACTCGTTGTGGTGACGGGCTCCCGAACTGTGAAGCAGGGTTGTTACATTTTTATGAAAATTGAATGGCGAGGGGGTGTTTTGTCCCGCTTTGCCGCCACAGCGCTGTATTTTTAGGGCATGGGTTAGTAACAAAATACGACTACAGTGTTGTCATCCCTCTAGCGGTACTGATCTTGCTCCCGTGACGGTCGAAGCTGATCCCATTGAAGCTGCGCCATCCAACTGTGGGAGCTGGCTTGCCTGCGATGACGGTCTGACAGCCAACGCCTATTTACTTGACACCCACAGCTGGATCGCGCGGTGTCAGATAAATAGGTGCCAGGCGCAATGCCGCCATCGCAGGCAAGCCAGCTCCCACATTTGGACCTAGGGGTGTCAGGGAAATAGGCGTTCTACCGCTCCCCCCACGGCTAGCGGCCGCCTTCCATCAGGCTTACTTGCCTTCAGTCAACGCGTTGTAGCTGGTGAACAGGTTGCGGTAGTCCGGAATGTGGTTGGAGAACAACGTCCCCAAGCCCTCGATGTCGTTGCGCCAGTCGCGGTGCAGCTCACAGGCCAGGCCAAACCAGGTCATCAGTTGCGCGCCGTTGGCCGACATGCGGGCCCAGGCGGACTGTTGGGTCAGTTCGTTGAAAGTGCCGGAGGCGTCGGTGACCACAAACACTTCAAAGCCTTCGGCCAGGGCCGACAGCGCCGGGAACGCCACGCACACTTCGGTCACGACGCCGGCAATGATCAATTGCTTCTTGCCGGTGGCCTTGATGGCCTTGACGAAGTCTTCGTTGTCCCAGGCATTGATCTGGCCTGGGCGCGCAATGTACGGCGCATCCGGGAACAGTGCCTTGAGCTCGGGCACCAGCGGGCCATTGGGGCCGGTTTCGAAACTGGTGGTCAGGATCGTCGGCAACTTGAAGTACTTGGCCAGGTCAGCCAGGGCCAGCACGTTGTTCTTGAATTTGTCCGGGTCAATGTCGCGGACCAATGACAGTAAGCCGGCCTGATGGTCGACCAACAGCACAGCGGCGTTGTCTTTGTCCAAGCGAACGTAAGGTGTAGACATCTTCATA
This sequence comes from Pseudomonas sp. Pse35, assembly GCF_024519715.1. NCBI lineage: Bacteria > Pseudomonadati > Pseudomonadota > Gammaproteobacteria > Pseudomonadales > Pseudomonadaceae > Pseudomonas > Pseudomonas sp. Pse35. Next base: position 72,544 of record NZ_JALJRP010000026.1, read on the forward strand.
CTCCTGATAAAAAGGCAGCGCCCAACATGGGCTCGCCGCAAAAGACCCCAGCGTATTTACTTGCGCTGTGAGTCTAGTACTTCGTGGTTGTTTGCCACTTCCTGAGCCTTGATGTAGCTCTCGATGAGAAGCTGATAGTGCGGCACGGCCTGGGTGTAGACGTTGGCCCATCCAAAAAACAGTGGAACCACCTTAATCATCGCGTTCAGGGTTAGGTAGTGGCTGAAACGGGCCGCTCCATCTCAAAAATGGAACAATGCAGCCGCACGGTGGCAAGGGCACTTGGACGTGGCGGTCGTTACAATGCGATCATCGGCTCCACCCCGTGGGTTTCAGGCACTTGCGCCAATCATGACCGTTCACTTATTTCCAGGCAGGTGCCTTCATGGACATCAAGCAGCTTAAATTCCTGATCGCGCTGGAGCAGACCCGCCACTTCGGCCAGGCCGCCGCGCGCTGCAACATCACCCAGCCCACCCTGTCGATGCGCCTGCGCAACCTGGAGGAGGAACTGGGCCTGGAGCTGGTAACCCGCGGCCAACGCTTCGAAGGTTTCACCCAGGCCGGCGAACGCGTATTGGCCTGGGCCAGGACCCTGCTCGCCGCCCACGACGGCCTGTTCGCCGAAGCCGCTGCGTGCCGCGGCCAGTTGGTCGGTAACCTCCGCCTGGGCCTGGTGCCCCTGAGCGGCTTCAACCCGATCAGCTTTATCCAGGGCTTGTCCCACAGCTTCCCGGAACTCAAGTTCAGCCTCACCTCCATGAGTTCGGACAAAATCATCGAAGCCTTGGGCACCAACCAACTGGACCTGGGCGTGTGCTACCTGGACCACGTCAGCCCCAATTACCTGGAGTTTTTCGAGCTGGGCGAAACCCGCGTCGGCCTGCTGTACGACACCCGCCACTTCCACTTCGAAGGCACACAGATGAGCTGGGAAGAAGCCGCCGAACTGCCCCTTGGGATGATCAGCAATGGCATGCACTACCGAAAATCCATCGACTTGAGTTTCCGCAGCCGCGGTCTCGATCCCCAGCCGATTCTGGAAAGCGACTCCACCTTTCAACTGTTCCAGGCCATCCACGAAGGCTTCTGTTGCGCGATCATGCCGTTGGACAGCGGCCTGGAAAGCCCCATCGAGAACCTGGCGTTTATCCACCTGCCGGATGCCAGCGTCCTTGCGCCCCTGGGCATGGTGATGCGCAAGACCGAACCGCGCTCGGTCATTGCAGAGAAGTGTTTTGCCGAGGCCAGGCAGTTGTTTGCACCCAATACCCAGGCTTAGCCGGCCTGCGTTTGCGGCGTGCACAAAAAAGGCGCTCCGTAGAGCGCCTTTTTACCGCCGATTGTTTTACTGCAAGCTGACCTGACGCAGCTCGGGTTTGGCCTCACCACCAATCATGATGCGTTTTGGCTTGGCCTCTTCAGGCACTTCACGCAGCAGGTCGATGTTGAGCAAACCGTTGGTCAGGGATGCGCCACGTACTTCGATATGGTCGGCCAAGCGGAACGACAACCGGAACGCACGTTGGGCAATGCCCTGGTGCAGGTAAGCGACCTTATCGTCGGTTTCGCGTTTTCCGCCGGAAACCGTCAATACACCCCTCTCGACCTGGATATCCAGATCCTCCTCGGTCAGGCCAGCCACGGCGATCACGATGCGGTACGCGTCGTCACCGTGCTTTTCCACGTTGTGAGGTGGATAGGAATTCGGAGCCTCGCTGCGCAGCGCCGACTCGAACAGGTCATTGAAGCGATCAAAGCCCACCGATTGACGAAACAGTGGGGCCAACGACAGGGTAGTAGCCATTTTAAAATCTCCTGAGTTTCTCCAAGTGATTTAGTACGCGACCCGGATTCGGCATCGCGTGATCAAAAATTTATGGACGCGTAAAAGGAATTCAAGAGGGCTGGAAAAAATTTTTCTTGCGCAAGGGGCGATCACCCAAGCCCAAGTGTTATGGCGTGTGCTCTAATCAAAATGCCAGGCGTGCTTTACCCCGTGAGCGCCTGAGACAGCCCTTGAGGTACAAAAAAATGAAAATGACATTCCCGGCCCTGGCATTGGGCATTCTGATCTCCCAAGGGGCCCTGGCCGCTGGAGATGGTACGGCGGCGCTGGGAGGCGGTGTCGGCGGTGTATTGGGCAACGTGGTGGGCCAGCAGCTTGGTGGCTCGACAGGTGCGGCCATCGGCGCCGGCGTGGGGGGCGCAGCCGGGAGTGCAGTGGGTGCGCAGAAGGGCAACAAGACCGAAGCGGCGATTGGCGGCGGTTTGGGCTCGGCAGGCGGTTCGCTGATTGGCAATCGCCTGGGCGGTACCACCGGTTCAACCATCGGCGCCGGCGTGGGTGGCGCAGCCGGTGGCGCGCTGGGTAACAACCTGGCGGATGACGAGAGCGGTCATCGTTCCGGTGGTGGCAAGCACAAAGGCAACAAACATAAGCACAAGAACAAGCACCACTGATCGCGTGACACGGCGCTGTTAGCCACCAAACACTGACCTGTGGCGAGGGAGCTTGCTCCCGTTGGGGTGCGAAGCCGCCCCGCTCTTTTGTTCAAAGAGGCTGGGACTGCTACGCAGTCCAACGGGAGCAAGCTCCCTCGCCACATTTACCGTTTCGTCGCCTTTACATCGGCGTGCTGCTCACCACCCGCAACGCCAACCCTTCATACGCGTCCAACGTAATCGTGAACGCGCCCTCCTCGGTCAAATCGCCTTCCACCCGCTCATTGATGATATCCACCACCGGCCCCGGTGCGATGTTGGGCAGGTGCAGGGTTTCGGTGATCGGCGTGGCGCCAAAGTTCAGCGCAGTGATTTGCGTGCCCTTACCCGCCGGTAGTTCGTGCACCATGATCAGCAAGCCTGGATGCTCGACGTCCGGCACCAGGATCTGGCGGCTGGCGGCGATGTCGTAGGCGCGGCGTACGGCGAGGATTTTTTGCAGTTGGGAGGCAAAGGACTCCGGGTCCTGCAGTTGGCTGTTCAGGCTGCCATACAGGCTTTTGGAGCGCGGCATTTGCCCAGCTGACAGTTCGGCGTCGGGGTTCAGGTCTACCAGATCATAGGCGCCACGGTGAATCCAGCGTGTGTCGCCATCGGCCATCAAATGCGCCACCTCTTCGGCCGCCAACGGCAGCGCGCCCACCAGGTCCCAGCCGGACAAGGCAAACACCCCAGGTTGCATGGCGTTGTACATCACCAGCAGCAAATGGATCTGGCGAATCTGCTGGATATCCGCCGGGGTGATCGCCTCCAGGTCACGAATACCCAGGGCTGCGGTGATGATGCTGGCGGTGGTGCAGGACACGCCGTTGGTCACGAACTTGAGGTTATACGGCGCATGCTCACCGGTCAGGCGTTCGTACATCTGTTCGCGGATATGCTCGCGCAGGATGTTGCCGGGGAAGGTCTGGCCCTGGAACAGGAAGCTGTCATGGGCGTGCAGCGTCCAGAAGTGCACCAGCTCCAGGGTCAGTTCATCGTGGTTCTGTAGCGCGTGAATCAGCGAGCCGGGGTCGATGCCGAGGCTGTGCATCTGGCGCAGCATCAGACGCAGGAACTCGGTGTCGCCCATCAGCAATGCATGCTGGTAGGCCGGCCGGGTGATGAAGTCATAAGACAGGTCAGCGCCGCCGTGGGACATGGACGCGATGTCGTCCACGGTGAGGTTGAGTTCCTGAAAACTGAACCCGCCCGCCTTGCGAATGGCGCCGCCGAGTAACTGATTGCCGGTGATCGACAGCGGATGGCTTTCGGACCAGGCCGTGCCATCGAGCTTGCGCTCCACGCCGAGAAAGCCATTGGCATCCAGGCGCAGGATTTTCGCGCCCATCACATCAATGGCGTGCAGCGCATCACCGATGATCATCTGCTGCGCAGCAAACGAAGGGTCGAGCCAGTTGAGCGACGGCTGGCCTTCCTTGAAGTAATGCAGGTACACCCAGCGCCGCGGCTTGCCATCTACGCCGAGCACCACCGGGGTGGCGCTCCAGTCGGTTTCTTTGACGCCGGGCTCGAAGAAAATCACCCGCTGCAATTGGCCGACGATGTAGTGCTTGTCGCGCAGTGCGTCTACCTGGGAGGGGCTGAGGTTTTGTGCATCGCGTCCGGCAGCCACGTCGGGCAGCAACGGCCAGTCTTCCTCGCGTATTTCGACCATGTGGTACAGGCCGGGATAGTCCTCATAGGCCATTTCTGCCAGGCGAAAGTCCGCGCCCTTGCCGGTGTGCGACGGGATCACATCGTCGATGATCACCGCATTGTGCGCGGCAGCCATGCGCGTCAAGGCCTGCAATTGTGCCTCGGTGCCCAGTTGCGGGTCGATGTCGAAGCTGATGCGGTCGAAATTGCCGTCGATGGTCGGGGTGTGCTCGGTGCCAGACAAACCACCGGACTTCTTCAGCGGGCCGTTGTGAATGCCCTGGATGCCGATCTTCGACAGGGTATGCCACAGGGTTTCGTCCCCCAACGCTTCCAGCACGGTGCCGCCTTCGCGGGTGACAATCGAGGCGGGGTAGGCCGTGAACCACACCGACGACAAGGCTGAAGCGTCACGCGGCCGGGTCTGTGCATAAGGCTGCTGCCACAGGCGGCCTTGCCCCGAATACAGCTTGGCCCGCTGCCGCGCTGCGTGGAGCATGGAATGTTGCACCAGCCAGTTCACATGATCGTTGTTCGCCGCGGTCATAAGCTCGGTACCTGTCGTGGTGAAAAGGGTCGGTGTAAGCATATGAGGGGCGTGGGCGGCATTCGTTGCATCGCAATAGAACGCTTACCCTGTAGGAGCGAGCTTGCTCGCGAAAAACGTCAACGATAACGCGTGCTTCCTGA
>NZ_JALJRP010000027.1:0-24067 GCF_024519715.1 Pseudomonas sp. Pse35
CCTGGGCCGGCATCCCGGCTTTTGCAAAGTGAGCCGCCGTCAGGGCGGAACCCTAGGTGGCCGTTACCGCAGGAATGGATATGTACAGGGTCCAACTGTGTTGACTGTCAGGCCGTCTTCGCAGGCAAGCCAGCTCCCACAGTTGGATCGCGGTGCGTCAGCTCGATCAACGTCGGCTGCCAGGCCATCACGGGAGCAAGCTCCCTCGCCACAGGTCCAGCGTCGCGCCGAAGTTGTGTAGATACCTATGCTCATCACAGGCAAGCCAGCCCCCACCTTTTTAAGTGTGAATACATACAAAGGTGGGAGCTGGCTTGCCTGCGATGGCGTCCGAAAGGTCACCCCACCCGAGCTGCTCGCTCGCGCAAATACTCCACCACCGCACCCTGCTCCCCGGCAAACTCGATACGCGCGCCCTTGCTCTCGCGCTGGAACGCATACATCGGGTCGTAATACTCACGCAGCAAGCCTTCAATCCATACCCGATGCAACTCCACTGCGCCGCTGCGTGCCTGTTCGGCCAGGGCCTCCTGCAACACCGCCTGCAACCGTTGGAAACGCTCGCCGCCCAGGCGCTTGTGAATATTGGCCAGGCTCTGAGTCAGGCGCTCGGCAAATAATCGCTGGCCGGTTTCCCCAAACACCTCAATGAACTCGGCGCACAGGTCCACCACGTAATCCTTCAGGATGCGCTCGACACGGCCCTCGACGCTGTCTTCCAGCCACACCATAGGAAACGTCTGCATGCCCTTGTGCAATGGCAGCGGCAGCGCACAGCTGCCGATCATGCGGCTCTCGTCCTCGACCACAAACTGCTCGATACCACCTGCGCGCTTCTTCAGCAAATCCACCGCCAGGCGATTTTCGAAGTCGATATTGGAGGGTTGCGCCGTGGCGCGCTTGCCGAAACTGGAACCGCGATGGTTGGCGTGCCCTTCCAAATCCAGGGCATTGCGCAGTTGGCCGAGCACTTCGGTCTTGCCGGTGCCGGTCATGCCGCCCAGCAGTACGAAATCACACTGGGCAGTCGCCTGCTCCAGGGTTTCCAGCAGGAAGGTACGCATGGCCTTGTAGCCACCGCCGACGCGGGGGTATTCGATGCCCGCTTCGGTTTTCAACCATTGCTGCACGATCTGCGAACGCAGGCCGCCCCGAAAGCAGTACAGGTAGCCATTGGGGTTAGCCTGGGCAAACTGAGCCCACTGTTCTATGCGCTCGGCCTTGATTGCCCCCGACACCAGTTCATGCCCCAGCACGATCGCCGCTTGCTGGCCTTGCTGCTTGTAACAGGTGCCGACCCGCTGGCGCTCATCGTCGGTCATCAGCGGCAGGTTGATCACCCCGGGGAACGCGCCCTTGGTGAATTCGACCGGCGCGCGAGTATCCATCATCGGGCGGTCGTTGAGGAAGATATCGCGGTAATCGGTGATGTCCGTCGCCATCAAATCACCTCAACCGCGTTGGTCTGTCGCTCCAGCAGTTCACCGATAGGCTCAAGGGCCAAGCCCAGCTCGGCAGCCACGGCGTGGAACTCGGCATCACCTTCTGGGGTAACCGCGATCAGCAGGCCACCGCTGGTCTGGGGGTCGCACAGCACGCGCTTGTGCAGCTCCTGCACACGCCCCAGCTTGCTGGCGTAGCTTTCAAAGTTGCGCAAGGTGCCACCCGGCACACACCCCTGGTCCAGGTAATACTCCACCCCCGGCAGGCGCGGAACCTTTGCATAGTCGATACGGGCCGTCAGGCCACTGCCATCAGCCATTTCCACCAGGTGGCCGAGCAGGCCGAAACCGGTGACATCGGTCATGGCCGTCACACCGGCCAACTTGCCGAAACGGCTGCCCGGCTTGTTGAGGGTGCACATCCAGTCACGCGCCAGGCCGATATCCGCCTCGCGCAGCTTGCCCTTCTTCTCGGCGGTGGTGAGGATGCCGATGCCCAGGGGCTTGGTCAGATACAGGCGGCAGCCGGCAGTGGCCGTGTCGTTACGCTTCATATGGCGCTTTTGCACGATGCCGGTCACGGCCAGGCCGAAGATCGGCTCCGGCGCGTCGATGGAATGCCCGCCCGCAAGCGGAATGCCAGCTGCGTCGCACACCGCCCGACCGCCGCGAATCACTTCGCGAGCAATCTCCGGCGCGAGCACATTGACCGGCCAGCCGAGAATGGCGATGGCCATCAAGGGATCGCCGCCCATGGCGTAGATATCGCTGATGGCATTGGTGGCGGCGATGCGGCCGAAGTCGAACGGGTCGTCGACAATCGGCATGAAAAAGTCCGTGGTGGACACCACGCCGCGCTCGTCGTCGATGGCGTATACCGCCGCATCGTCGCGGGAGGCATTGCCCACCCACAGGTTGGGGTCGAGGTTCTGTGCACCGCTGCCCGCAAGGATCACTTCCAGGACCTGTGGCGAAATCTTGCAACCGCAACCCGCACCGTGGCTGTACTGGGTAAGGCGAATCGGCTCGTTCATGGGGGACCTCAAGCTATCAAGTGGGCCGATTCTAGCAGACAGCAAAAGGCCGGCTGGGCTCTTGTGAGCACAGCCGGCCTGTTTGTTCAGCGGTTACTGGCGCGCAGCGAGCAAACGTGCGTGCCGGTTACGCCGGGCGATGTTCAAGCATTCGATCGCCGCCGAGAAGGCCATGGCCGCATACACGTAGCCTTTTGGTACGTGGGCGCCGAAGCCTTCGGCGATCAGCGTCATGCCGATCATGATCAAGAAGCCCAGGGCCAGCATCACCACGGTCGGGTTGTCGTTGATGAACTTGGCCAACGGCTCAGCGGCCACCAGCATCACGATCACCGAGACCACCACGGCAATGATCATGATCGGCAAGTGCTCGGTCATGCCCACGGCGGTGATGATGCTATCGATGGAGAACACCAGGTCGAGCATCAGGATCTGGCCGATGGCGGCGGCAAAACCGATGGTCACGGTATTACTGACGGTTGCCTTCTCTTCAGGCTCCGGGTCCATGCTGTGATGGATCTCGGTGGTTGCCTTCCACACCAGGAACAGGCCGCCGGCGATCAGGATCATGTCCTTCCACGAGAACGCCTGGCCGAACACTTCGAACACCGGTGTCGTCAATTGCACGATGAATGCGATGGTGCTCAACAGGCCCAGGCGCAATATCAACGCCATGCTGATACCAATGCGCCGCGCCTTGGCCCGGTGCTTCTCCGGCAGTTTGTTGGTGAGGATCGAGATAAAGATCAGGTTATCGATGCCCAGCACGATTTCCATGACGATCAAGGTCGCCAGTGCGACCCAGGCGGTGGGGCTGGCGGCCAGTTGTAGAAGGTAATCCATAGGTCAGTCCTGACGTGGTAGTGCTGGGGAATTAGGTTTCTTTGGTGTCGGATTCAGCAGCGTTTTCGGCGTCTTTTTCCTGCTTCTCAGGGCTGATCAAGCCCTGGGTTGCTTCACTCAATGCCTGCTCGGCGGCCTTGTGGGTGTCGTCGATGGCCTGCTTGGCCGACTCGGTGGCTTTGCCCAGCACCTGTTGCGCGCTTTTCTCGACTTGATCACAGCCGCTGACCACTATCAATGAAAGCGCAAGCAACGACGCCGCGCCCAGGGAATTGAGTTTCATGATGTATTCCTCGTTAGAACCCTTGGGTCCAAGTAGTGGCCCCTCGATAGCGAGGCATTCTATGCAGGCGAACAGTTCAGGAAAATTCGTATTTTTCTCGCGTATACTTCGATTTTTACGAAGTGTAGGCCGTGATGCTCAATTATCGACAACTGCATTACTTCTGGGTGGTGGCCAAGACCGGCAGCATCGTGCGCGCCTGTGAGCAATTGAACCTCACGCCGCAGACCATCAGCGGGCAGATCAGCCTGTTGGAGCAGACCTTCGGTATTGCCCTGTTTCAGCGGGTCGGGCGCCAGCTTGAACTGACCGAAGCCGGGCGCCAGGCGCTGCCCTACGCCGAGCAGATGTTCCAGACCGGCAATGAACTGGAGGCGATGCTGCGCGCCCAGCCTGACGAGCAGCAGATCCCGTTCCGCGTTGGGGTGGCGGATGTGGTGCCCAAATCCATCGTGTACCGGCTGATCGCGCCGACCATGGAGTTGAGCGAACCGATCCGCATCACCTGCCGTGAAGACAAACTCGAACGTTTACTGGCCGACCTGGCGATCCAGCGCCTGGACCTGGTGATTTCCGACAGCCCCATGCCCACGCACTTGGACATCAAGGGCTACAGCCAGAAGCTGGGAGAATGCGGCATCAGTTTTTTCGCCACCCAGGCGTTGGCTGACCAGCATGGGGGGGATTTCCCACAGTGTTTGCAAGGCGCACCGCTGTTGATTCCGGGGGCAGAGACCGTGGTACGCAGCCGTTTGCAGCGCTGGTTCGCCGAACAGCAGATTCAACCCCGCATCATCGGCGAGTTCGACGACAGCGCCTTGATGCAGGCCTTCGGGCAATCCGGCAGTGGGATTTTTATCGCGCCCAGCGTGATCGCCGACGAGGTGGTGCGCCAATACGGCGTGGCGCTGATTGGCCAGACCGATGCAGTGACCGAGTCGTTTTATGCGATCTCAGTGGAGCGCAAGGTCAAGCACCCCGGCATTGTGGCCATTACCGAGGGTGCCCGGCGGGAGTTGTTTACCGCCCTGCCCTGATCGCTCAGGCATTGAGCGCCGTGGGTTTGGCGGTCATCAGCCACAGTGCGAGCAGGATCGACACCAGGATAAACCCCGAAGCGGCAAACCCCAGGCTTCCCAGGCCCAGAGTGTCGATGACATGCCCGCCCACCATCGCGCCCAGGCCAATGCCGAGGTTGGCGCCGGCGATATTCAGCGACGCCGCAAACGCCGGTGCATGGGGCGCGGCCTTCATCAAGCGCACATGGCTGACCAGGAACATCGCCGCCTGGGTCACGCCCCACACCGCCATCGCCGCGGCCAGGCCGATGGTCGAGTGAATCGCCGGCACCACTGCCACCATGCCCGCGATCATGAACCCGCAGAACACCATGGACGCGATCAATGGGTGACGATCCACGGCGCGTCCGCCGAGGGAGTTGCCAATCAGCCCGACCGCGCCAAAGCCCATCAGGCACCAGCCCACCAACGTACCGTCGAACCCGGCCAGGCGCTCAAGGATATCTGCCAAGTAGGTATAGGCGGTGAACATGCCACTGAACACCAGGATCGACAGCAGGATATGCCCCTGCATCACGGGGCTGCGCAGGATCCTGAATTGCGAACGCAGACTGCCCTGCTGGTGCTTGGCCGGGGTGACCGGCAGATAGAGATACAGCAGCAATGCCTTGGCCAGGGCAATCACAGCGAGCACGGCGAACGCGGTGCGCCAGCCGAACATATCGGAAATCAGCGTGCCCACCGGAATACCAAATACGGTGGCGCAAACAATGCCAAAGCCGATTTTTTCAATCGCACGCCCGGCGAACTCAGGGCCGACAATGTCTACCGCCGTTTCGCTGGCGAGGGCCCAGAATACTGGCAAGCCCAAGGCGGGAATCAAACGGGCCACGGCCATCACCCAGATATTCGGCGCCAAAGCCGCCACGGTGTTGGCCGCTGCAAACATGATCAGGATGCTGATAAACAGGCGCTTGCGCGAAAAGCGCGCGCAGTAGGCCGTGAGGAACGGGCCGAACGCGGCCACGGTGAACGCGAACAGCGTCACCAGCAGCCCCGCCTGGGACACGCTGACGTTCAGGTCCCGAGCAATCGACGGCAACAGGCCGACGATGACGAATTCTGTGGTCAGCACGGTAAAACCGGCGGCTGACAGCAGCAGGATAGGAAACAACATGAAAACTCCAGAAACGACGATATCAACGACAGCCCGAAGGGCCCGCTGACGGAGAGGAAAGATGAGAGGGGGGAATCTTAACAGAACATGTCCGGATTTGACCAAGCCCGGCTGAAACGGGTGACGGAATGCCGCAGCAAACGAGACGTGCCCTACAGCATGCTAGACTTCGCGCCTACTTCCTACAGTACTTTCTGCCTGCAATGCTGTGCCCTACTAAAAAAACTAGAGACAACTCTTTATGACTGCTGCCCCTTCCCTGCTGCAACGTTTAATGCGCGTCAGCCTGGTCTCCCAAATTGTCATCGGCCTGATTGCCGGGATCGTGCTGGCCCTGCTGTTCCCCGAGGCCGCGCGCGCCACCGGTTTTATCGGCAAGGTGTTTGTCACGGCGCTGAAGGCTGTCGCGCCAATCCTGGTGTTTGTGCTGGTCATGGCCTCGATTGCCAACCATAAGCATGGCCAGGAAACCCATATCCGCCCGATCCTGTTCCTGTATCTGCTCGGCACCTTTGCCGCCGCCGTGGTTGCGGTGGTTGCCAGCATGATGTTTCCGTCGTTCCTGGTATTGGCTACCCATGACGCCACGGTGAGCGCTCCTGGGGGCATTGGCGAAGTGTTGCAAAGCCTGCTGCTCAGTGTGGTGGATAACCCGGTCAGTGCACTGATGAACGCCAACTTCATCGGCATCCTCGCCTGGGCCATCGGCATGGGCATCGCTATTCGCCATGCCGGTGAGACCACCCGTACGGTATTGGACGACTTGTCCAACGGCGTCACCCTGATCGTACGCGTGGTGATCCGCTTCGCCCCGCTGGGTATCTTCGGTCTTGTGGCCTCCACCCTCGCCACCTCTGGTTTCGACGCCCTGCTCGGCTATGCCCACCTGCTGGTCGTGCTGATCGGCTGCATGTTGTTCGTGGCACTGGTGATCAACCCGGCCATCGTGTTCTGGAAACTGCGTCGCAACCCTTACCCGCTGGTGCTGATGTGCCTGCGCGAAAGCGGCATCACCGCGTTTTTCACCCGCAGCTCGGCGGCGAACATTCCGGTCAACCTGGCACTGAGCAAACGCCTGGGCCTGCATGAAGACACCTACTCGGTGTCGATCCCCCTCGGTGCCACCATCAACATGGCCGGCGCCGCCATCACTATCACCGTGCTGACCCTGGCGGCCGTGCACACCCTGGGCATCGCCGTGGACATGCCGACCGCCGTGCTGCTCAGCGTGGTCGCTGCGGTGTGTGCCTGCGGTGCATCGGGGGTGGCGGGTGGTTCGCTGCTGTTGATTCCCCTGGCGTGCAGCCTGTTTGGCATCCCCAGTGAAATCGCCATGCAGGTAGTGGCCGTCGGTTTCATCATCGGCGTGCTGCAGGACTCGGCGGAAACCGCACTCAACTCGTCTACCGATGTGCTGTTTACCGCGGCGGCGTGTTTGGGCAAGGAAGAACAGGCCGCTTAACACAGCCCCATAAAAAAGCCCGGTGCCGTTCGCAGAGAACGGCACCGGGCTTTTTTGTGCTTGCGGGTTTAGAACGCGCCCATGTAATCGCGCTTGCCCACTTCCACACCGTTATGACGCAGCAGCGCATAAGCGGTGGTGACGTGGAAGAAGAACTGCGGCAGGCCGTAGGTCAGCAGGTAGGACTGACCGCTGAAGCGCTTCTCTTTCGGGGTGCCTGGGCGCGTGACGATCTCGATGCCTTCCTTGCCGTCGATCTGCTCGGGCTTGATGGTGTCGACAAAGGCCAGGACCTTGGCGATCAACGCTTGCAGGTCGGCAAAGGTGACTTCGCTGTCTTCGTACTTCGGTACTTCGATCTCGGCCAGGCGTGCCGACACACCTTTGGCGAAGTCCACGGCGATCTGCACCTGGCGCACCAACGGGAACATGTCCGGGAACAGGCGCGCTTGCAGCAAGGCGTTGGGCTCGATGTTCTTGGCGCTGGCATGGGCTTCAGCTTTGTTCAGCACATCGCTGAGGGCGTTGAGCATTTGCTTGAAGACCGGGATGGAAGCGGCGTACAGGGAAATAGTCATGACAGTCTCACGGTAATGGCGGGGTTGGAACCAGCCGCGATTATAGCCATGCCTGGCGCTTGTCTTTTATTTTTTCAAGCTTAGGCTAAGGGGCTTCACTGCATAGGGAAAGCGCGATGACCGCCGAGCACGACACCGACACCCCTGAGCCGCGCCTGAACAGCACGGAAATCCGCATCCTGGGCTGCCTGATCGAAAAACAGGCGACCAACCCGGAAACCTACCCCCTCACCCTCAACGCCTTGGTGCTGGCCTGCAACCAGAAGACCAGCCGCGAGCCGGTGATGAACCTCAGCCAAGGCCAGGTCGGCCAGAGCCTGCGCGCGCTCGAAGGCCAAGGCTTCACGCGCCTGGTGATGGGCAGCCGCGCCGACCGCTGGGAGCACCGTGTGGACAAGGCCCTGGAACTGGTGCCGGCCCAGGTGATCCTGACCGGGCTGCTGTTCCTGCGGGGGCCGCAGACCGTCAACGAGTTGCTCACCCGCAGCGGGCGCATGCATGACTTTGAGGATGCCGAACAGGTTGTGCATCAGCTCGAACGCCTGATTGCACGAGGGCTGGCGCTTCTGGTGCCGCGTCAGGCGGGGCAGCGGGAAGACCGGTATACCCATGCACTAGGGGACCCGGCAGATATTGAAGCGATTATGACCGCACGGGGGAATCCGGTAGAGCGTAGCGCGGGGGCTGTTTCGGTGGAGCGGATTGAAGAGCTGGAAGCGCGGATTGCCGCACTGGAAGAACGGCTGGCGCAGCTGGAACAGGCATAACGCAGATAAACATGTGGGAGCTGGCTTGCCTGCGATAGCCATTGGTATCGACACAACTTTGTAGGTTGCAGCAGCCGACGGTAACTACGATGCGAAGCGAGCCGCTCTTGATCTTGCTCTGCTTTTGATCTTGCTCTGCTTTTGATCTTAGGCGCCCCGTTAAACCACGCTGGCCGAACGCAGGCTTTAATTCGTGGGTAACCCGGCAGGACGCCGGGTTAGCCGCCCCGCGCCATGGATGGCGCGTGGCGGCGGCCCACGGATTCAAGCCTGTGTTCGGGCACACCGAGCCTAGGCGAGGTGCCGAGTGGTGGGGCAAGAGCGCTTTGCTTACTTTCGCGCTTTTCGAAAGTGAGCCGCCGTCAGGGCGGAACCCTAAGTAGCCGTTACCGCAGGAATGGATATGTACTCGGTATTACGGCGTCGACTGTGAGGCCGTCTTCGCAGGCGAGCCAGCTCCCACAGTTGGATCGTGGGGTGTCAGGTAGATAGCCGTCGCCTGGCAGGCCGCCATCGCAGGCGAGCCAGCTCCCACAGTTGGATCGCGTGCGCGTCAGTTAGATCAGCGAATGGTTGTGCGTAAGGCTTCAGCTGCGGGCGAAGGCCACCGCTGCCTCGAACTGCTCCTGAGTAGGCCGCACGCCGGTATAAAGCACAAACTGCTCCAACGCCTGGATAGCGATCACCTCCAGCCCGGTAATCACCCGCTTGCCCTGGGCACGACCACGCACGATCAACGGCGTTTCCGCCGGGATCGCCACCACATCGAAGACCGTCTCAGCCTGATCGATTGCCTCGGCCTCAAACGCCAACGCATCCGCCTCGACCCCGCCGGTCATGCCGATGGGTGTCACGTTGATCAGCATCTGTGGCCGCAGGCTGCCCAGATCCGCCTGCCACTGATACCCCAGGTTCCTGGCCAATGCCTGGCCCGCCACCTCATTACGCGCCACGATCACGCCATTGGCGTACCCTCCGTCACGCAAGGCGCTGGCGACCGCCTTGGCCATGCCGCCGCTGCCGCGCAGGGCGAAGCTGGAGTCCTTGGGCACCGCGTGTTTTTTCAGCAATTGCTCGATGGCGATGTAGTCGGTGTTGTAAGCCTTGAGGTGGCCGTTGGTGTTGACGATGGTGTTCAGGGAGTCGATGGCTTGAACCGAATCGTCGAGTTCGTCCATCAAGGCAATGGCGGCCTCCTTGAACGGCATGGACACCCCGCAACCCCGCACACCCAGGGCGCGGATACCGCCGATCGCGCCGGGCAAGTCCTGGCTGCTGAAGGCTTTATAGTAAAAATTCAGACCCAGCTGTTCATACAGGTGGTTATGAAAACGCAGGCCAAAGTTCCCAGGGCGCGCCGACAGCGACATGCACAGTTGGGTGTCCTTGTTGGGGTGCATCTGCATGGATAACTCCTTGAAGTAAGCAAATCGGTACAGACCTTACACAACCTTTACCCATTGGCCGTGCTGTTTTCTCGAAATACGTTGTCTTAAAAGTATCCCCGCGACAATCCTTGAGTCTATTGATTGCAGACCACAAGCGCAGGGGCTAACCGAGGAAAGACCATCATGCGTAAACTCCCCAGGATCGCCTTGCTTATCGGCGCACTCGCGATGGCCGGCCAAGCCTCCGCCCACGGTGGTGGTTGGGGTGGCCCGGCCGTGTTCGGTGCGCTTGTCGGCGCAGCGGTAGTCGGCTCTGTGGTTGCCAGCCAGCCGCGTGAGGTGTACGTGCAACAACCGGTGTATGTGCAGCCGCAGCCGGTGTATGCCGCGCCGCCGCCGGTCTACTACGCGCCACCGCCACCGGTGTATGTGCAACAGCAGGTTTACTATCGCCCGGCGCCCGTCTACTACGGCCCACCGCGCGGTTATTATGGGCCGCCTCGCGGCTATTACGGCCCGCCCCACGGCTACTACCGCCATGGTTGGTAAGTTTTAATCCGTTGACAGCCACAGGCCTCGCCCACACGCGGGGCCTTTTTTTGCCTGGGAAGTCCGGATTAATCCTGCCAGTGTCGCTGTGAGAACAACGTACGAGCAGCAATCCCACATGATAAGCGTCAAATATCCTCTTGATCGATGACGGGCTGCGCTGTCATGTTTGCGTCACAAAACAGTCGCACTATCGACCCAGTCCAACCAATAACAATTAAGGACGATTGACCATGCCCACACAAAACCCGCACCGCACCGCCGGCCTTTGCACCTCCAGCAAGGTCTACAGCGCCTTGACTGAACTCAAGCACCTTGAAGGCCATCGCAGCGCCAAGTTCCTGGCATTGCTGGCAGAAAACCTGGTGCGCAAGGGCCTGCTCAGTGAGCACGAAGTGGTGAACATGCTCGACCAGGTGGTGGACTAACGCCTGACGTTGATGTCGACTATCGAGCCAGGTGATTTTTCCCAGGCACCGGCAAACCGTAAGGTGACCTCCATAACGTTTGGAGGTACTTATGCCCACTATTCAAATCATGTCCGTCATCGGCAGCGCCGTCCCCGCCCCTCTGCGCAAACTGGGCTTGCTCGCCTGCTGGTACGTTGTGCGCGATGGCGAGCCGATCAGCGGCCCGCTCACTTCGTTATCCGATGCCGAAACACAGCGCCGAATGGCAACCGACTTCAGGCTCGAGGCCTGAAAGCTACGGCAATGGCAACTTGACCCGCGGCTTGGTTTCGACGAACAACGCCCAGCACGACATGAACAACGCTGCCACCAGCGGCCCGATCACAAAGCCGTTAAGGCCGAACACCGACAGGCCGCCCAAGGTCGAGATCAGGATCAGGTAGTCCGGCATCTTGGTGTCCTTGCCCACCAGGATCGGGCGCAGCACGTTGTCCACCAGGCCAATCACGAACACCCCGAACAGCCCCAGCACCACGCCCTGCCAGATCGAACCGCTCAACAGGAAATAAACCGCCACCGGCCCCCAGACCAGCCCGGCACCCACCGCAGGCAGTAGTGACAGGAACGCCATCAGCACGGCCCAGAGCAAGGCACTCGGGATGTCCAGGAACCAGAAGATCAAGCCTCCCAGCGCACCTTGGGTCACAGCCACCAGCACGTTGCCCTTGACCGTGGCGCGCACTACGCGGTTGAACTTGAGCTGCAGGCGACGCTTTTGCGGCTCGGCCAACGGTACTGCCGTGCGCACCTTGCGTACCAGTTCCGGGCCATCGCGCAGCAGGAAAAACAGCAGGTACAGCATGATGAAAAAGCTCACCAGGAAATCAAACGTACCCTGGCCGAAGCTGAACGCCTGAGAGGCAAAGAACTGACTGCCCTGCATCGCGCCCTTGACGACCTTTTCCCGCAGCCCTTCAAGGTTGCCCATGCCGAAACGGTCGAGCAACTGCTGGAAATACGGCGGTAAAACGTTCTTGAATTGCTCGATATAACCCGCTACGTCGAGTTTGCCGCTCTCGATGTTTTTGTAGAGCGTGGCCCCCTCTTGCACCAGCAAAGCACTGGTGATGATCACCGGCAGAATCGCGATCACCAGGCACACCATCAAGGTGGTCAGGGAGGTCAGGTTGCGGTTCCAGCTAAAACGTTGCTGCAGGCGGCGCTGCATCGGCGCAAAGATAATGCCCAGGATCACCGCCCAGAACACCGCACCGTAGAACGGCAGCAATATCCAGATAAAAGCCACGGTGACCAAGGCCAGTAGCAGCAACAGGGTTTTGAATTGCAGGTTGGTTTGATTCATGTCCGGTCCATGTCAGAAAAACAGGGCCGATGGCGGCCCTGTTGCTTAGTCCGCAGCCAAACGTGGGAGTGCCCTTGTTTATCGAACAAGCATAGATCGCGTTATTTAGACCTGGGTCAATATCCCGTTATCGCTCCAGCACTACCCTCGCGCCTTTTTGCGACCCACACCCATGCGCCCGATAACTGCCCCCGAACTGCTCGCTCCCGCCGGAACCCTGAAAAACATGCGCTACGCCTTCGCCTACGGTGCCGACGCGGTCTACGCCGGCCAGCCGCGCTACAGCCTGCGGGTGCGCAATAACGAGTTCGACCACGCCAACCTGGCCCTCGGCATCCAGGAAGCCCATGACCTGGGCAAGCGCTTCTACGTGGTGGTGAACATTGCGCCGCACAACGCCAAGCTCAAGACCTTCCTCAAGGACCTGGCGCCCGTGATCGCCATGGGCCCGGATGCGCTGATCATGTCCGATCCTGGGCTGATCATGCTGGTGCGCCAGCACTTCCCGCAGATGCCGATCCACCTGTCGGTGCAGGCCAATACGGTGAATTGGGCCAGCGTGGCGTTCTGGCAGCAACAAGGCATTTGCAGGGTGATTCTGTCGCGGGAGCTGTCTCTGGAAGAGATTGGCGAAATCCGCCAGCAGGTGCCGACGATGGAGTTGGAGGTGTTTGTACATGGCGCCTTGTGCATGGCCTATTCCGGGCGGTGCCTGCTGTCGGGCTATATGAACAAACGCGATGCCAACCAGGGCACTTGCACCAATGCCTGCCGCTGGAAATACCAGGCCACGCCGGCAGTGGAGAATGCCACTGGCGATATCGTCCATGAATACCAACCCACATTGGGCATCGGCACGCCCACCGATCAGGTGTTCCTGCTACAAGAGGCCAATCGCCCCGATGACCCCATGCCTGCTTTCGAAGACGAACACGGCACCTACATCATGAACGCCAAGGACCTGCGCGCCGTGCAGCATGTGGAGCGCCTGGCACAGATGGGCTTGCATTCGTTGAAGATCGAAGGCCGCACCAAGTCCCACTTCTACTGCGCGCGCACCACCCAGGTGTACCGCCAGGCCATCGATGACGCAGTGGCCGGCCGGGCGTTTGACCGCGGCTTGATGACCAACCTCGAGTCCCTGGCCCAGCGTGGCTACACCGAAGGTTTCCTGCGCCGCCACGTGCACGATGAATACCAGAACTACCAGAACGGCAGCTCGGTTTCCGAGCGCCAGCAGTTTGTCGGGGAGCTGACCGGCGAGCGCCGTGGCGCGTTGGCCGAGGTGAAGGTGAAGAATCGCTTTGTGCTGGGCGACCACCTGGAGTTGATGACGCCCGCCGGCAATTTTCATTTTGACTTGCCGAGCCTGCATAACGCCAAGGGCGAAAGCATTGAGGTGGCGCCGGGGGACGGGCATACGGTGTATGTGCCGATTCCGGCGCAGATGGACCTGCGTTTTGGCCTGCTGATGCGCGACGTTTAAACCCTGCCATGGGTTGAATGGATCAGATCCTGAACTGGCCCACCAACTGCCCGAGGCGCTGGCCCAGGTCGGCCAGACTGCGAGACGTCTGAGCGCCCAGTTGGGTTTCGTCCGCCACGCTGTCTACCGCTACGGCAATCTGATGCACGCTGCGGTTGATCTCTTCCGCCACGGCGGTCTGCTCTTCCGCGGCGCTGGCGATCTGGGCGTTCATTGAGTTGATGGTGCCAATCAGTTGCGCCATGGTGTCCAGGGACGCGCCGGCCTGGTTGGCCTGGGCCGAGGTGCCGTCGCCGGCATCGCTGGAGCGGCGCATAGCGTCCACGGCCGCCTCGGTGCCTTTCTGCAGGCGATCGATCATGCCCTGGATTTCCTGGGTGCTGGTTTGGGTGCGACTGGCCAGGGCACGCACTTCATCGGCGACCACAGCAAAGCCACGCCCAGCCTCCCCAGCCCGTGCGGCCTCGATGGCAGCGTTGAGCGCCAGCAGGTTGGTTTGCTCGGCGATGGAGCGGATCACGCCGAGCACACTGACGATTGACGACACATCCTGCTGCAGGCTGTCCAGGGACACGCCGCTGCTGCGAATGTCGTTCACCAGCGCATGGATCTGCGCGATGCTGCCGTCCACCACCCGCTTGGCGGCCTGGCCTTCGGCGTCGGTCTGCTGCGCAGCGACGGCGGCGCCTTGGGCACTGCGTGCCACTTCGTGGGCCGCCGAGGACATCTGGTTGATCGCGGTGGCCACCTGGTCGGTCTCGTGGCGCTGGCGTTCCATGGCCTGCTCTGAGCGCTGGGCCTGGTCGGACACCTGGCTCACCAGCCCGGTGAGTTGGGCGGTCATGTCGGTGATCTGGCGCACCAGGCCATGGATTTTATCGACAAAGCGGTTGAATGCACCGGCCAGGTCGCCGAGTTCATCCTGGCTGGTAATGGCCAGGCGGCGCGTCAGGTCGCCTTCACCCGCGGCGATGTCATCGAGGTTGGCCTTCATCAGGTGCAGCGGGCGCAGGATGGTATTGGCCAGCAGCATGCCCACGGCGGCGATCACCAGCAACACCACCACGGCCACGCCGAGGATGCTCAACAGTACGCCTTGCATGCGCTTCTCGACTTTTGCCTGCACCACCGCCACTTGGGCGTCGATGCCATCAAGGTTCACCGAGGTGCCGATCACCATGTCCCACTTGGGCAGATACTCGGTATAGCCGAGCTTGGGCACCAGCTCGGTCTGGCCGGGCTGGGTCGAGCTGTATTGCAGGTAGTGGGTGCCGTCCTTGCCGACCTTCACCAGGTCGCGGTTGACGTAGACGCCGTTGGGGTCGCGGTTGTCCTTGAAGCTTTTGCCCACGCCGTCCGGGCTGTTGCCCTTGAACAGGCGGATGGTTTCGGAGTCGTAGCCGAAGAAATAGCCGTCTTTGCCGTAGCTGGTATTGGATAACAACTTGACCACCTGCGCCCGCGCCGCGCTGTCGCCGGGGGCTGCCGCGTCGTAGAGCGGCTTGATGGTGGTCATGGCCACCTCGACATAACTTTGCAGGGTGGCCTTGGCGTCGTTGAGCAGGCGCTGACGGGTTTCATCCACCTCGTTGCGGGCCTGGCCCTGCAGAATCCACACGGTGGTCAGGCTGATGACCACGGCAAACAACAACACCGGCACGACAGCAAGGGCCAGGACTTTGGCCTTCAAACTCAGACGCATGGCTTTTCTCTCTTGTTAGTGGCGACTTGAGAGGTTAACGGCCATGTGAGCGATTACTGTAGGAGCGAGCTTGTGTGGCGAGGCAGCTTGCTGCCGCTGGGGTGCGCAGCGCCCGCACGCTTTTTTGGGGCTGCTTCGCAGCCCAGCGGGAGCAAGCTCCCTCGCCACAGAGGTTCTCGCCTGGATCAGAGCGTCATCGCGGCCAGCCAGCCGAACGCCAGCAGCGGCAGGTTGTAGTGCAGGAAGGTCGGTACCACGGTGTCCCAGATATGGTGGTGCTGGCCGTCGATGTTCAGGCCGGAGGTGGGGCCGAGGGTGGAGTCCGAGGCAGGCGAACCGGCGTCGCCCAAGGCACCGGCGGTACCAACGATGCACACGATGGCCACCGGGCTGAAGCCCAACTGCACACACAGCGGCACGAAAATCGCCGCGAGGATCGGCACCGTGGAAAACGACGAGCCGATGCCCATGGTCACCAACAACCCCACCAGCAGCATCAACAACGCCCCGACGCCCCGGCTATGGCCGATGAACGCTGCCGAGGCTTGCACCAGCGAGTTCACGTCACCGGTGGCCTTGAGCACTTCGGCAAAGCCTGAGGACGCGATCATGATGAAGCCGATCATCGCCATCATCTTCATGCCTTCGGTGAACAGGTCATCTGTGTCGCGCCAGCGCACGATGCCCGACACCGAGAAGATCAGGAACCCGGCCAGGGCGCCGATGATCATCGAGTCCAGCCACAACTGGATGATGAACGCCGAGGCAATTGCCAGGCCGGCCACCAGCAGGGTCAGCGGGTTGTACTGCACCGCCACTTGCTCGACACGTTCGATTTTCTTCAGGTCGTACACACGCTTTTTGCGGTAGCTGATCAGCACCGCCACCAGCAGGCCGACCACCATGCCCAGCGCCGGCAGGCCCATGGCGTGGGTGACGTTGACCCCGCTGATATCCACCCCGCTCTTGGCGACGTTGGCCAGCAGGATCTGATTGAGGAAGATATTGCCAAAGCCCACCGGCAGAAACATGTACGGGGTGATCAGGCCGAAGGTCATCACGCAGGCGATCAGGCGACGGTCCAGTTGCAGCTTGGTCAGTACATACAGCAGCGGCGGTACCAGCAGCGGAATAAACGCAATGTGGATCGGCAAGATGTTCTGCGAGGCAATCGCCACCACCCACAACAGGCCGATCAGCAGCCATTTGACGTGGTTGCCACCGCTGGCGTCCTGGCGGTCCACCAGCAGCAAGGCTTTGTCCGCCAGCGCATGGGCCAGGCCGGACTTGGCAATCGCCACGGCGAAAGCACCGAGCAATGCGTAGGACAAGGCCACGGTTGCGCCGCCGCCCAGCCCGCCGTTGAAGGCCTTGAGCGTGGCCTCGATGCCTAGACCACCGGTCAAGCCGCCCACCAGGGCGCCGACGATAATGGCGATGACCACATGCACGCGGGACAGGCTGAGTACCAGCATGGTGCCGACCGCGGCGATGACTGCGTTAATCATGGTTACCTCAAGCAGAAACAAAAAAGACAGGCATGCCCGCGCGCGGCCCATGGGAACAGCTGCCGGCGTGCAGGCTTGAAAGAGGTCTTATTAGAGGGCGCGCACTTTGCAGGAGCTGGGCTGTCATGTCAAAAACTGTGGTGAGGCAAAGCCCTCTGCACAGATAAAGAATTACCGGCACTGGCCGATACGCTGTCTCTATGTGCTTTCAGGTAAGGATGTCCCGATGTCGCTCAGGCAGCTCTCCATTCAATGGAAAATCACCCTGCTGGCGGGCCTCTGCCTGCTGGGGATCGTGACCCTGCTGGTGGGTCTGTCGCTGTATCGCATGGCGCAGAGCTCGCAGCAGGTCAAGGCGTCCAGCATGCAGATGCTCGACGAAGCTGCCCAGTCGCGCATCGAGGCCCAAGGCGAAGTGCAAGCGCTGGGCATTCGCCAGCAGTTCATGGATGCTTACCAGTACGGCCATGGCTTTTCCCGCCAGGTGTTGTTTTTGCGCGAGCAGGCCGAGAAGCGCTTTCTCGATGCCTTCGACACCCGTGAAGACCTGACGCGCCAGGTCAAGGCCGCCCTGCAGGCCAACCCCGACCTGCTCGGCCTGTCCCTGGTGTTCGAAGCCAATGCGCTGGACGGCAAGGACGAACTGTTCGCCAATCAGGCGGAACTGGGCAGCAATGACAAAGGCCGTTTCGCGCTGTACTGGTCGCAACCGACACCGGGGAAAATCACCTCGATGGCGCTGCCCGAGAGCGACATGGCCGACACCTCCATCGGCCCCAGCGGCGAAAAGGCCAACGCCTGGTTCACCTGCCCGCGCACGACTCTCAAGCCCTGCGTGATCGAGCCCTACTTCTATGTGATCGACGGCCAGAACGTGCTGATGACCAGCATCGTGTTCCCGCTGATGGTCAATGGCAAAGTCATCGCCTCGCTGTCGGTGGATATCAACCTCAACAGCCTGCAGGCGGTCAGCCAACAGGCCAGCCAGAAACTGTACGACGGCCAGACCCAGGTCAGCATCCTCAGCGCCACTGGCTTATTGGCTGGCTACAGCCCGGATGCCAGCAAACTCAGCCAACGCCTGGAGCAGGTCGACCCGGCCAGCGGCGCACAGCTGACCAGTGCCTTGGCCAGCAGTACCCAGACCCGCAGCCTGCGCACCGACCACCAACTCAAGGTACTGGCGCCTTTTGCGCCGATTCCCGGCGGTAAGGCGTGGGGCGTATTGCTGGATGTACCTGAAAAAGTCCTGGTCGCCCCCGCCGAAGCGCTGAAAAACCAGCTGGACGCCGACAACGCCAAAGGCACCCTGCTGGAACTGGGCCTGGGCCTGCTGGCCGCCGTGGTCGGCTTGATCCTGGTGTGGCTGATGGCACGCAGCGTGACCCGGCCAATCCTCGGCGTGGCGCACATGCTTGAGGATATCGCCAGCGGCGAAGGCGACCTGACCCGGCGCCTGGCCTATGCCAAACAGGACGAGCTGGGCCAATTGGCCGGCTGGTTCAACCGTTTCCTCGACAAGCTGCAGCCGATCATTGCCGAGGTCAAACGCTCGGTGCAGGACGCTCGCGGCACCGCCGACCAGTCCGCCGCTATTGCCACGCAAACCAGCGCCGGCATGGAGCAGCAGTACCGTCAGGTTGATCAGGTGGCCACCGCATCCCACGAAATGAGCGCCACCGCTCAGGATGTGGCTCGCAGCGCCGCCCAGGCGGCCCAAGCCGCCCGAGATGCCGACCAGGCGACTCGCCAAGGCTTGACGGTTATCGACCGCACCACCGCCAACATTGGCGAGCTCGCCGCCGACATGAGCACCGCTATGACCCAAGTTGAAGGCTTGGCCGCCAACAGCGAACAGATCGGCTCGGTGCTCGAAGTGATTCGCGGCATCGCCGAGCAGACCAACCTGTTGGCGCTCAACGCCGCCATCGAAGCCGCTCGCGCCGGTGAAGCCGGCCGCGGTTTTGCCGTGGTCGCCGACGAAGTGCGCAACCTGGCACGGCGCACCCAGGAATCGGTGGAAGAAACCCGCCTGGTGATCGAACAATTGCAAACCGGTACCAGCGACGTGGTCGGCTCCATGGGCAACAGCTATCGCCAGGCCCAGGGCAGTGTCGAACAGGTCGGCCAGGCCGTCACCGCCTTGCGCCAGATTGGCGATGCGGTCACGGTGATCAGCGACATGAACCTGCAAATCGCCAGCGCCGCGGAAGAGCAAAGCGCCGTGGCCGAAGAGATCAACAGCAACGTGGCGACCATTCGCGATGTGACCGAATCGTTGTCGGAGCAGGCCAATGAATCGGCGCGGGTCAGCCAGGCGTTGAACAGCCTGGCGAACCAGCAGCAGGGGTTGATGGATCAGTTTCGGGTCTGAATGTAGCTAGGCTTTTCTGTGGGGGTCGGGCTTGCCCCAATGCCAGTCCGTTAAGGGCTTTTTGTAGGAGCGAGCTTGCTCGCGAAAAACTCACAGGCGCGGCGTTCATTCAGGATGCCCGCGTTATCGTTGACGTTTTTCGCGAGCAAGCTCGCTCCTACAGTAGGCGATGCAAACACCTCGGTATTTCAGGTAAACCGAGTCGATGCTATCGCAGGCAAGCCAGCTCCCACATTTTGAGCAGCGGTGTGCCAGTGTCAGCGGCGTGGCAACTGGATCAATACCTTGAGCCCACCCAGCTCACTCTCCTGCAGTTGCAACACCCCACCCCACACCTCAACAATGTCGCGCACGATCCCCAAACCCAGGCCATGGCCAACCCTTTGCTCATCCAGGCGTGCGCCACGGCTGAACACTTGGTCGCGCTGGGCCTCGGGAATGCCGGGGCCGTCGTCTTCCACCGCCAGCCGATAGCCCTGGGGCGTCTCGCTGACGCTCAGGCGTACCTCGGCGTCCGCCCATTTACAGGCGTTGTCCAACAGATTGCCCAGCAGTTCCAGCAGGTCTTCACGGTCCCAGGGCAGTTGCAGGCCCGGCGCCACCTGATAGCTGAGGTCCAGGTGTTCGCCGTGGATCATGCGCAGGGTGGCCAGTAAACCGGGCAGCTCTTGTTCACAGTCAAACAACGCGCCCGGCAAGGCATCGCCCGCCAGGCGCGCACGGTTGAGTTCACGGTTGAGGCGCTGCTGCACCTGCTCCAATTGCTCGCGCAGCAACTGGCTCAGTTGCGGATGATCCTTGAGGGCGTCACTGGAGGCGGCGCTCAACAACACTGCCAGCGGGGTTTTCAGCGCATGCCCCAGGTTGCCGAGGGCGTTGCGGGAGCGCTTGAGGCTGTCTTCGGTGTGCGCCAACAGGTGGTTGATCTGCGCCACCAGGGGCTCCAGCTCAAGCGGCACTTGAGTGTCGAGTTGCGAGCGCTGGCCTTGTTGCAGTTGGGCGATCTGGTTGCGTGCGGTCTCCAGGGGGCGCAGGGCACGGCGCACGGTGACCCGTTGCAGGATCAGCACCAACAGCAGCGCCGCCAGCCCCATCACCAGGCCGACCTGGCGCATCAGGCGAAAGCTTTCGCGCACAGGCGTGTAGTCCTGGGCCACGCTGATGGAAATCGATTGGCCGAAGCGCTTGTAGTCCGAGCGCAGCACCAACAGTTGCTGGCCTTCGGGCCCCAGTTGCAGGTTGCCCTTGAGCCCCGCCACCGGGAGCCGGGGCAGTTCCTGGTCCCACAATGAACGGGAGCGCCAATGCACATCGGCAAAGTCGATACGAAAGTAATGCCCGGAAAACGGCCGCTGGTACGCCGGCGACAGGCGTTGCTCATCCAACTGCACGCCGTTGGGCCCACGCACCAGCGCCACCAGCAGATTTTCGCTGTCGTTGCGCAAGCCCGCTTCAAGGTAGCGTTGCAAACCCGCCTCGAACAACCACAGGCTGGTTTGCGCCAGCACCACGCCGACAATCACCATCACGCTGATCAACCCCAGGCTCAAGCGCCGCTGGATCGACCTCATGCCGGGGTGGCGCCGAAACGGTAGCCCTGGCCACGCCGGGTCTCGATCACGCTGCGGCCCAATTTGCGCCTTAGATGGTTGACGTGCACCTCCAGCACATTGGAGTCGCGCTCGGTCTCGCCGTCATACAAGTGTTCGGCCAGGTGGCTTTTGGACAGGATCTGTTCGGGATGCAGCATGAAATAGCGCAACAAACGAAACTCGGCAGCCGTCAGCTGGATCTCGGCGCCGTCACGTAGCACGCACTGGCGCCCTTCATCCAGATGCAGGCCGGCAGCTTGCAGGGTGGGCTGGTTCGTCTGGCCATGGGAGCGGCGCAGCAGCGACTGGATGCGCAGGTACAGCTCTTCGGGGTGAAAGGGTTTGCTCAGGTAATCATCGGCGCCGGCCTTGAGCCCTTCGATACGCTCGGCCCAGGAATCGCGGGCCGTGAGGATCAGCACTGGTATGGCCAACGAGGCGGCGCGCCATTGCGCCAGCACTTCAAGCCCGGGTAAACCGGGCAGGCCAAGGTCAAGGATGATCAAGTCATACGGCTCGCTGCGTCCTTGATACACGGCGTCGCGGCCATCGGCCAGCCAGTCGACCGCGTAGCCCTGGCGCTGCAGGCCGGCCATCAGTTCGTCGGCCAGGGGCACGTTGTCTTCCACCAGGAGCAGGCGCATCAGTCTTCCTCATCTTTGATCAGGTCGCCATTGGTGGCATCCAGCTTGATCTCGCGCACCACGCCCTCGGTGGTCACCAGTTCCACTTCATAGGCGTATTGCCCGTGTTTCTTTTCCAGTTCGGCTTCCAGCAGCCGTGAGCCGGGGTATCGCGCCATGGCCTGCTGCAACAGCTGTTCCAATGGCAGGATGACGCCTTGTTGGCGCAGGGCCAGGGCTTCGTCCTGATTGAGGTCGCGGGCCGCGAGGCTGGAACAAAACACCATGAGCACCAGCGCCACGCGACTGCCGACGCGTAAATTTACCTTCATTACGTATCCTGATGATTCTTGAGAACCTGCCCGGTGAGCGCGTTCAATTCAACATCCCATTCAATGCCGTCGGTATCTCGTAGCTCGACTTCATAGACGTACTTGCCGTATTCCTCATCCAGATCGGTGTCCAGCAGCGTCGAACCAGGGTGAAGGGCCAGGGCCGTGGCTTCCAACTGATCGAAAGCGACAATTGTAACAGTGGCCGGCACGATCAGTGGCTTGTCGGGGTCCACGGCGGCGGCCGGGGTCGCCGTAACGAGGATGATAGCGGCGGCGCCCAGGGCAGTGAGGCGCTTCATGATAAGTCTCCGTTACATGATGTTTTCCTACATCGGCCACCGTACGCCCTGCAACTTAACTGAAACTGAATTGCCACCATGGCAATTCCAGTCAAGCCATTTTTCCCACTGCCTGCGAGATTTCCTATACTGCCCCGCTCGCCTCAACAGAGACCGGTATGACAGCCATCCATATCAAGTTCCCGGCCTTGACCCTCAAGGCCGGTAAACGCGCCATCACCCGCATCCGCGAGCAGGGCCTTGCGCCTGCCGACGTCGGTATCCTCCCCGGCGCGGCTGGCGGCCCCAAGGCCCTGGGTATCCAAGGGCTCGACCTGGCGCTGTTCGGTGATTGGTTGCCCCGTGCGCCGCGCGAGCGTGCGCTGATCGGCGCGTCCATTGGCTCCTGGCGGTTTGCCAGCGCCTGCCTGCCCGACCCGGTGCAAGGTTTGCTCGACTTGGGCCGGCTGTACAACGAGCAGCGCTTTGCCAAAGGCGTGACCATGGCGCAAGTCAGCCAGAGCTGCCAACGCATGCTCGACGACCTGCTGGCCGGGCGCGATGCGCGGGTGCTGGACAACCCCGACTATCGGCTGAACATCATGGTGGTCAAGAGCCACGGTTTGCTCGCCGATGACCACCGTGGGCGGCTGGGGCTGGGCCTGTCATCGGTGATTGCCGATAACCTGCGGGGCCGCGCACGGCTGTCGCGGCATTTCGAGCGGCTGATCATCCACGACCCGCGTCAGGCGCCTCCGGTACACCCCCTGAAGGATTTCCCCTCGCGCTTTCTCACCCTGGACGTGGGCAACCTGCGCCAGGCGTTGCTCGCGTCCGGGTCGATCCCCATGGTCATGCAAGGCGTACGCGACCTGCCTGGGGCCGGGGCCGGCACCTACCGCGACGGCGGCCTGCTGGACTACCACCTCGACCTGCCCTACCACGGCGATGACATCGTGCTGTACCCGCATTTTACTGACCGGGTCATCCCCGGCTGGTTCGACAAGGGCCTGCCATGGCGGCGCAGCAACCAGCAGGGCTTGCAGGATGTGTTACTGCTGGCGCCGTCCAGGGACTACCTGGCCCGCCTGCCCCACGGCAAGCTGCCAGACCGCAGCGACTTCAAGCGTTTCATGGGCGATGATCCAGGCCGCAACAAATATTGGCAAACTGCCATGAGCGAGAGCCAACGACTGGGGGATGAGTTTTTGGCATTGGCGGATAACGGCAAGCTCGGCGACCGTTTGCTCGCCCTTTAAGTGTAGGAGCGAGCTTGCTCGCGAAGGTCGTCAACGATAACGCAGGGTGCCTGGATTAACGCGGCGCCCTTGGGTTTTTCGCGAGCAAGCTTGCTCCTACAACATGAGGGGCGGTATGCGCAGAGGTTGATCAAACTGTTAAACTCGCCGCCTGCCAGACACCTGACCGAGCTGAAAACACTGTGGAAATCTTCAAAGAGTTTACCTTCGAATCCGCCCATCGCCTGCCCCACGTACCGGAAGGCCACAAATGCGGGCGTCTGCACGGGCACTCGTTCAAGGTGGCCATCCACCTGAGCGGCGATCTGGATCCCCATACCGGCTGGATTCGCGACTTCTCGGAGATCAAGGCGATTTTCAAGCCGCTCTATGAACGCCTCGACCACAACTACCTCAATGACATTCCCGGCCTGGAAAACCCCACCAGCGAAGTGCTGGCCAAGTGGATCTGGAATGAACTGAAACTCTTGCTGCCGGAACTCAGTGCGATCCGTATCCACGAGACGTGCACCAGTGGGTGCATTTATCGCGGCGAGTAAGTGATCGAGTGTTGAAAAGACCACCTGCGGGGAATGTCACTGTGGCGAGGGAGCTT
>NZ_JALJRP010000027.1:24077-76306 GCF_024519715.1 Pseudomonas sp. Pse35
CTCCCGCTGGGTCGCGAAGCGGCCCCAAAAGATGGGACTGCTACGCAGCCCAACGGGAGCAAGCTCCCTCGCCACAGGTCACTGTTTGTTCGCTCTAGCTCTTAATTGGCTGGCATTGCCAACTGTAGGTGTTTTTTTTCGAAGCGGCGGGCTGATCCATTAGGAAAACCCGCACAGACGCCGATCGACTGAGCCAGTTTGGCTCACCGCTGCACTGCTTTTGCGCTGATTGGGAGGAGGCGGCCTTATAAAGGGCTTACTCCGTCAGCGCATACCTGCCTGCACCTGCATTGGCACGCAGGATGCACACGACCTGGGTCACCACTCAGGGAGCAGCCCCCATGACGCAACAAGACCCCGGCAACGACTACCCTCTCAGCGAAGTCCCCTTGCACGCGCGCAAGGGTCTGGCCTCTACGGCCATGGTGTTGCTGGGGTTCACCTTTTTTACCGCGACCATGTTCGCCGGCGGCAAGCTGGGGGTGGCGTTCAGCTTCATCGACATGCTCGGCGTCGTGGCCCTGGGTAACCTGTTGTTGGGTATCTACGCCGCAGGCTTGGGTTACATCGCGTTCAAGAGCGGCTTGAACTCGGTGTTGATGGGGCGTTTCTGCTTTGGCGAAGTGGGCAGCAAGCTCAGTGACTTGATCCTCGGTTTTACCCAGATCGGCTGGTATGCCTGGGGCACGGCCACGGCTGCGGTGGTATTGGGCAAGTATTTCCAATTGAGCCAGGGCAGTGTGCTGGGGCTGATGGTGATATTTGGCTTACTGTTCTGCGCCACCGCCTATGTGGGGTATCGCGGCTTGGAAATCCTGTCCTACATCGCGGTGCCGGCCATGGGGCTCCTGTTGCTGCTGTCGATGTGGGTCGCCACCGTAAAGGTCGGCGGGCTGGAGGGGCTGCTGGCGGTGGTGCCCAGCGCTGAGCTGGACTTGTCCACCGCCATCACCCTGGTGTTCGGGACCTTTGTCAGCGGGGCAACCCAGGCCACCAACTGGACGAGGTTTTCGCGCTCGGCCAAGGTTGCGGTGCTGGCCAGCCTGATCGGTTTTTTTGTCGGCAATGGTTTGATGGTGCTGATCGGGGCCTATGGCGCCATCGTCTATCAGCAACCGGATGTAGTGGAAGTCTTGCTGCTGCAAGGTTTCGCCACGGCGGCGATGGCGATGTTGCTGCTCAATATCTGGAGCACCCAGGACAACACCATCTACAACTTCGCCGTCGCCGGTTGCAACCTGCTGCGTACCCAGCGTCGCAAGAGCGTGACCCTGGCCGGCGCGGTGATCGGCACCCTGCTCGCCTTGTTCGGCATGTACGACCTGTTGGTGCCGTACCTGATCCTGCTGGGCACGGTCATCCCGCCGATAGGAGGCGTGATCATGGCGGACTTCTTCTATCGCTATCGCGGCCAATATCCGCGCTTGGCAGAGGCTCACTTACCGGCATTCAATTGGCCAGGTCTGATCGCGTATGGGGTGGGTACCGTGGTCGCGTTCAACTCGCCGTGGGTCGCGCCGTTGGTGGGAATTTTTGCCGCATCGCTGACCTATGTGCTGCTCAGCGCCATACTACGCGCCATGACCGCCTGGACATCGGTATCGTCCTGAGGATCTGGCGGCTGTCTGCCTGATTTTTTAGCCAAGAGGAACTTGCCCATGCACATCATCAATGCCCACCTGCGCAACCGTGAAGGCCTGCATGATCTGCACCTGGAAAATGGCCGGATCGCCAGCATCACTGCGCAAACCGGAGCGCCCACACTGATGGCCGGCGACTTGGACGCCGCCGGCAACCTGGTCATACCGCCCTTTGTCGAGCCCCACATCCACCTCGACGCCACCCTCACCGCCGGCGAGCCGCGCTGGAACATGAGCGGTACGCTGTTTGAAGGCATCGAGTGCTGGGGCGAACGCAAGGCCACCATTACTCTGGAAGACACCAAGGCCCGGGCCAAAAAAACCATTCAGGCGCTCGCCGCCCATGGCATCCAGCATGTGCGCACCCATGTCGACGTCACCGACCCGGACCTCACCGCACTCAAGGCCCTGCTGGAGGTACGTGAAGAGAGTACCCACCTGATCGACCTGCAAATCGTCGCCTTCCCCCAGGAAGGCATCGAGTCCTTCCGCAATGGTCGCGAGTTGATGGAAGAAGCCATTCGCCTGGGTGCCGATGTGATCGGTGGCATCCCCCACTTCGAATACACCCGCGACCAAGGCGTGAGTTCGGTGAAGTTCCTCATGGATCTGGCCGAGCGTACTGGCTGCCTGGTGGACGTGCACTGTGACGAAACCGATGACCCCCACTCACGCTTTCTCGAAGTCCTCGCGGAAGAAGCCCGCAGCCGCGACATGGGTGCCCGCGTGACCGCCAGCCATACCACCGCCATGGGTTCCTACGACAATGCTTACTGCGCCAAGCTGTTTCGCCTGCTAGGACACTCCGGCATCAGCTTTGTCTCGTGCCCCACCGAAAGCATCCACCTGCAGGGCCGCTTCGACAACTTCCCGAAACGCCGTGGTGTCACCCGTGTGAACGAACTGCTTGAGGCCGGCATGAACGTGTGTTTCGGCCAGGATTCCATCGTCGATCCCTGGTACCCGCTGGGTAACGGCAACATTCTGCGAGTACTGGAGGCCGGTCTGCACATCTGTCATATGCTCGGTTACCGCAATTTGCAAAACGCCCTGGACCTGGTCACCGACAACAGTGCCAAAGCCATGAGCCTGGGCGATCGTTATGGGTTGCAAGCAGGTCGCCCGGCCAACCTGCTGATACTGTCGGCCGACAGCGACTACGAAGTCATACGTAGCCAGGGCCTGCCGTTGTACTCGATTCGCAACGGCAAGGTACTGATGAAACGGCAACCGGCACAGGTAGAGTTTATGTAACCGCGTGGGTTAGACGACTGAGTCGATGTCCAACGTTTGCACCCGTACCTGTTCATCGTGGGAAGGCGGCGGAACGCTGGTGAATTGGGCCGGCTCACGATTCTCACGATGGCGGAACCAACGCTTGAGGCTCGCTTGCAGATGTGCAGAAGAGGCATGGCTGCCGTAGACATCGCGGGCTTGCAGGCGACGCCAGCGCAGGCTTGCCAAGCGCTCGCGGCTGGTGTGCAAACGGTCGATCTCTGCGTTCAAGGCATCGGTAGGTTCATGGCTACGATCATTGGCAGGGCGCCGCAGAGCAAGCTCACGCCGCTTGGCCCGTAGTTGCTCGCGCATGTCTTCAAAGGCCCGGTCGAGCAGCTCGAATTCCCTCTGGGTCACCAACGAGCCCTCACTCTCCAGGGTTTGTTGCCAGCGGCGCAATGTCGCCCACGCCGCGGGGATGTAGCTGGTGGTCATGAAGTGCTGGTCGGCTTGAAACAGCTGCCTCAGCACATTATCGCGGTCGGGCATGTCGCCCTGCAGTTGCAATGCGCGGTTGCAACCCGCTTCTTGGAGGGATTCACAGCCAGGTTTCCATAACACCGAAGAATGGCTGCCATCCGGGAGCGTGATCGGCATGAAATGATATTGCTCGCCATGATGCCGATAGGGGTTGCCGCCCACGCGCATCAGCCCTGCGGCGAACAACAGGCCACCGGGTACGGGGTTGCTGAATAGTGTGATGGCCCCGGGAATCCAGAGCTTGGCGGTGGTATTCATCCAGGGCGCCGGGACGCTGGGGACGGGGTCGTTGTGGTTGACGATGCGGTGGTGGACCAGGGAAGAGGCACCGGCGGTAAATTCAGAGTCGGCGGCGCGGGGAGCGCCGTAGGTGTAGAGCAGGATGTTGTAATGGGCGTCTGGGGTTCGGCGCAGTCCTTCTGCCAACAGCAGTGCTATGGCGCCGCCGAGGCTGTGGCCGCACATTACGATGCGCTGGCCGGTGTGAAACTGATCAAGATATTGCAATACGAAATTACGCAGCGCCCGATAGGCCTGGTAAAAACCATCGTGGGCTTTTCCAACACCGCCTTCGAAGGCCACCTGATGGGCGTCGGCGTCACGTAATGCGTCGGCACGGCTGACCGTTCCTCGCACAGAGATCAGGATGACTTCATCGTGGTGGGTGATGAAGGCCTGGGTGTCAGTACCGAATTTTTCATCATCGAAAAAGTGCAAACGTGCGGGATGCTCCTGCTCTTCGTTTCGTTCCGGGCGATTTTGGGGATACAACACGGGATCGAACGGCAGGATTTCGAAGCGTTGGGAGTAAGGGATATCTTCGTAGATCGGGTAAAACCGGTGTGATTGCTTCGGATCAATTCGCCAGGCTTCGTGATACACCGAAAGCTGTTCAGCGAATAAATTTCCAACGCTCGGATCCAACGGAAACCGGACTTCGTCTAATGGTTTTTCGGCGGGGGCCTGTCCAAAATCGCAGTAACTCAACGCAGCAAACAATGCCAGTTGGTATAGGTTAAGGGCGCAGAAGCCGTCTTCGGTGGATAAGATGGGGCGTAAGGCCCGTAGTGGTCGCACTTCCAGAACGGTGTGCTTGTTGGGGAACAGTACGATACCCACCAATGAAGGCTGAGGCGGGCCGAAGCCCAGATCGGCCATCATTTTCAGTGCGTGACGCTTGGGAGAGTGGACTCGAGGCGTTGTCGGAGGCAAATGGGCAACATGACGAACTAAATCTCTAACTTCGACTTGATAAAATCTGTTGGGTTGATGTTGAGCGGGATTGGCTTCAATACGACGTCCATCGACCGAAGCAAATCTGGTTTGCTCAGCACGAAATTGAAGCTCGGTGATAGGTAGCTGATAAGTCGGCCGCATCATTAACCGACGATATGGCTGCTCGGTTCCTGAATACAAATCGTCAAAAACGAGGACCACAGGACCGCTGTAAATGTCTTTTAGCTTGGCGAATCCTTCCTCGTTCAATCTACCTTTGTACTCTCGTCCAGCGCTGTCGCGGACCGTATACGACAGGCCGCCGTACGTCGCCCCAACTCCAGTTTCATCGACCAAGCAAAAACTCACCCACTGCCCTCGCAATGAACAAGCTGGCGTGCTGTCACTGAAAAAGGGTCGCTTCCTTGCGTCCAAATACATGGCCTACTCCTTATTACTCACACGATGGATAAATATTACAAATGCGACCATCCGGCATTTTTATCGGTTTAAAGTCGGTGGTATTGCCGTTGCAATAAGCGTCCCGATCGGCAAAGTTCTTACCCCTACATCGCTTCCATCCACCTGGGACATTTATCCAATTATCGTCAAAGGCGGGTCGTTCCTCATCAGTCAAATTCAACACAACCTTGAGTTTTTTCCCCGGCAGTTGATCTCTTTGTACAACGCCCCCTACCCGCGACTCTTGCAACTTGCCCATCGAATCCAATGAATTGCAGATCAGGAGTTTTCTAATCGCATGCAAAGGCCCTACCGTCCGAAAGTGCCACTTACATTGCCCAAGGACTTCCTGCACACCCGACTCGGGCATCCCAGGCAGGTCGGCCTCCAAACGGTCTCGAATGGAAATACTCCCGAAATTCCCGCCCACATCCGTACTCCGCGTCCCCCACTTCGCATAGAAGTCAAATTCCACGCTGCGCAGGACCAACGGACATCCTTCTACCGTTTCAGTCAGTGGCAACTCGTAACTCACACTGCTCGCCACAGGCTTGTAGTCTGTAAAAAAGACTTTCCGCTCAGGTCTTTTGCCTCGCCGCCGAGGCAAGGTGCAGGTCTCACCCGTTGCGGGCCGGTAGTTGGCAGCCGTTTTAAGTTCAAATTGCGCCGGCAAATCCACCTCCAATGTAAAACGCTCCACCGTCCTCCCCGTACACCCCGAAAGCCACGCAGCCGCAACAACCAGCAACACCCACCCTATCCACCTATTCACCTTTCCCTACCTCCCTGTGCCACTGCTCCACCACTCGTTCAAAATGCTCCCCTGGCGCCTCGCCGGCCCTCGGCTGCCAATGGATAACACTGCTTCGGGTCGCCTCTGCCAAACGACGCACCACCAGAAATTCGAGCTTCTCCGGCTCCCGCCATTGCCAAGCGCGCGCCTGCGCCAGTACCTGGGCCAGCCAAATCCTTGGGTCTTGGAATTCGACCAATGCCGCCAGGTCTTCACTGTGTTCCGCCAACAGGTAACGCAGGATATTGACGTTCAGGATGGCTTCGGCCTGGGGGTTGGGTGTATCGAGCCAAGGCGGGAGCAGAGGCGCTGGGTAATCGCCCGGTGCAGGGTTTTCGTGATGGCACCAATGGCCTTCGTGCCAATAGCACACACTGATCAGCGGCCCGAGGTAGACCGGCCAATGCTCTTTGGCCAGATAGGCCAGGGCGCGGGCCAAGGTGCGGTTGTCGTGAATGCGGTAAAGCGCCTGCTGGCCCTCTGGCCCTATCAGCAGCCTTTCGCGCCAATGGCGCGCCACATCCGCCAAGTCGGTAGCCGACAAGCTCGCGAGCCACCCCCAGTTTGACTCGGGGTGTTGCAACAGATCAGCCAGGGCGGGTTCATTGATCTGCTCAAGCAAGAGGATGATCGGGCCAGAACTCGCCAGCTCCGCCGCGGCGGTATCGCTATAGAGATTGCAATAGTGCGACGGGGCGCAACCTGCCAATAGAGGCTGGCGAGCCTCGTGGTCACCTTCCACTATCAGGCACAATCGGTGCCCGTTCTGCAGCTGTTGGGCCATCCAACGACGGGGCAAGCTGTCCATCAAGCCGCCCTCTGCGTGATATCGCACAGGCCTTCGCGACAGCGCTCGCACAGGGGGCAAAAGTCCGCGTCAAGTTGCCTGGCCAAGTCCATGACGACACTTTGCACTGCCGACAACTGCGCGCCAGCGAACAAAGCCAGGCTCGCCGAACTGTTTGCGACCGACGAACCGGCCTGGGTAAGGGGCCTGCTGCTTGAGATACTGCCCGCTTGCATCACCAAGTGTTCCCCGCCAGCCATCAAGCTCAGTTGCGCACCGGCCTCAATGACCAGGCTGGCACCGGCCTTGAGGTGAACCCGCTGCCCAGCTTCGATCACCAGATTCTGGCCAACGCGAGTCAGGCTATCGCCCTCTACCTCCAGGCGACTGTCATGACCCACCCGTTGTTCCAAGTCACGCTGGGCGTGCAGGTAGATGAGCTCTTCGCCGCGTCGATCTTCAACGTGCAGCTCGTTAGCCCCTCCACCATTCGGTGAACTGCGGCTACGCAGCACGCTGCGTGTCTTGTGTTGCGGCAAGGGATAGGCTGGCAGGTGTGATGCATTGGGCAGGCAACCCGTAACGAGAGGGTGGTCCGGGTCGCCCTCCAGAAAGCTCACCAGCACTTCCATGCCTACCCGTGGAATCACCATGGCACCAAACCCGTCCCCCGCCCAACCGGACGCCACGCGCAGCCAGCAACTGCTCGCCCCCTCGCGGTTGTCCACACGATCCCAATGAAAGCGCACCCTCACCCGACCATAGGCATCGCAATGCACGTCCTCGCCCGCAGGCCCGGTTACCGTCGCGGTCTGGCTGCCACTGATCGTTGGCCTGGGATGCTTGAGGGCCGGTCGATGCACTGCACGCCAGGGTGTCGCGGTGAATCGGTTGCGATAGCCCTGGAATCCACTGGCTTCAACCATCGACTCCTCCAACACCTGCGGCTGGTAACCCTCATGACGCACCGAAGTCAGCAGCCATAAATCGTTGCAGAGTGGGTCGGGGTGATCACATAGCTCAAGGAAGTGACCACTGCACAATGCCGGCTGATCGCTCTTGCCCAACACCCTGTGGCGATCACGCTGGTGACGCTCCAGGCCGCGTCGCGCCAGCTGCGCGCCGCGCGCATGCCTCTTAAAACCGGCAGGGTAGGCATAGTCTTCCAAAGCTTGCGCCTGCAGGGCACCGGCCTCTTTTTGCAGGCGAAATGAAGGGTGCTCGAAGTCATAGTCACGACGTACAGTGCGCCGGCTGCGCGTCTCCAATCGCAGGTCGAAGCGCTGTACAACATGGCTCTGGAGCGCCGGATCAGGCGACGAACAATACCGCTGCACCGACAACCGTCGAAATACTGTCTGATCATCACCGAACACCAGCAGATGATTGTCCACGCTGTGACGAAAGTGATAGTGGATGCCCTCCTCTTCACACAGCCGCTGGATAAAATGCAGGTCGGACTCCCTGTACTGCACGCAAAACGCGCGTGGCGGATACACCACCGGCCCGAGTTCAAAGGCATAGGCGTCAGAGAAGATGCCGTGGTGTTCGAGGACCGTCGCAATGATCTGCGGTACGCTGCGCTGCTGGAAAATCCGCTGGTCGCACCGATGGGCAAGGGATGCCAGACGTGGAGCCAGCGTGATGTGATAACGGGTGAGTCGCGCACCGGGATCGTCCCGACCGATGGCGTAGACGTACCCATGCAGGCCCTGCCCTGCTTCCCCGAAGTCCAGATAGGCGGGTTTATGAAGCAATGCCTCCAGGTCAAGAGAAGGATCTTCGCTGACTAACTGCACCTGTATGAAGTAAGGTTGATCGAGGGCTTCGCTGCC
This sequence comes from Pseudomonas sp. Pse35, assembly GCF_024519715.1. Taxonomy (NCBI): domain Bacteria; kingdom Pseudomonadati; phylum Pseudomonadota; class Gammaproteobacteria; order Pseudomonadales; family Pseudomonadaceae; genus Pseudomonas; species Pseudomonas sp. Pse35. The sequence continues at coordinate 32,568 of NZ_JALJRP010000027.1, forward strand.
TTTGAACGCTACTACCTGAAGATCTGTATTTATTTCTGAAAGGATCAATTTGAAACATGACGAAAGAAACTTGTTAACCATCCTTTGTTACCCGCCATCAACTTTTCGATTGAACGACTCTCTTTCGCCAACGCCAACTGGATTGGAAAAAAGCACCTGAACATGCTCAAGCTTAGCGATTTCAGGCGATTTTCGGCCTGCATTGAATAAAAAAGAAGTTTCGTACAGCGAGGATGGAAGTGTCTTTTTACAAAATATTAATACTTCCCATAACAAACAGAAAACGCGGACTGTTGCTTGTCTCTTTATAACCAAGTTTTAAGGAAACGACTGACACTAATTCAAGGCGCCTGCTGTTCCGAGGTCTAAATAGTTAGTCGCGCCGTCCCGAAAAGACTCACACTCAGCACATTTCCAGACTCGGTCTGCAATCGCACTGGCGCCGTGCCACCCGGCATCACCACCGTTACGTCGTCACCCTCAATCCAACCCGCGCGCCATGCCGCGCATGCTACTGCGCTGGCGCTGGTCCCCGAGGACGCCGTAGGCCCCTCTCCTCGCTCAAATACGCGCGCGATGACTCGATTGCCAGCGTCTCGAGCAACCCATTGCAGGTTGACCCCGCCAACACAGAGTTGCCCGCACCCTGCCGGCGGTGCAAAAGCGATGGCCTTCAACCGATTGAAAAGTGCCAACTGGTGCATCGTGTCATTAACCGGCAACGCCGACACATGCTCAACCAGCGTCACACAATGAGGGTTGCCTATCCGGACAAATTGGCTGTTTCCCCATTGCGCATTGATCGACGCCAATGCCGCCACGCGGCTGAATTCATGATGTGCCGCGACCACAGGGCTCACACCGACCGCCCCCACCGCCAAGGGGCCAAACTCGGGCCTGCCCAACGCCAGCCAGAAGCCTGGCACCTGTTCATGCTTCGCCGGCTCGACATAGGTGATCACGGGCGATACCGCATCCGGCTTATCGTGATACACCCGCAACTCGCTACCGTGCACCATTAACCCCTGGTCGGTTAACGCCTGGGCAAAAATGGTCAGGCCATTACCACTGCGTTCGGCGAGAGAACTGTCGGTATTGATGATCAGCAGATCAAACGGTGGCCGTGCTTGAAATGGCCCGACTAACAAACCATCACAGCGATACGCCTTTGCACCGGCCGGTGGTGGTAATGCACCCCAGCCACATTCGGACGCAATGGCCGATGCGGCCCACATCTCGCGCGTGCTTGCAGCCAAGCGGGCGTTGTCGGGCACATCGATACCCAGACCGCGCAAATGGGCCGGGCTGACCACCCCATAGATATTTCCGCGTGCATCGTAGAACCGAGTCATGACCACGCCAGCCAGAGATTTTTCATCGGTTCGTCCGCTCACTTATCGACCATCGGGACAGCAGCGTATTACAGAACGGTCGATCTGTGGGAGGTGGGCGCAAAGGCAGTAAGCCACTGCAAGAACCTGGGGTTCAGCCACTCCTGCAGGGAGTACACACCTTCCGGACCACCTCCTACAGATTCGACCATTCCTACGTGGTTACCCCACGCCAAAGCGTTCCATTTTTTGTAAAAAAAATGCTCGCAATCTGCGCTTTTAATCCTGATAACAAAAGGAACCCAGCTCGCTCGAGAGGGCCTGATGTGCAAGGATGTCGCGCCGGACATCGTTCGTTGAACGCCAAACCAAGGATTTTTCATGACTGCCATTCCCACCCCTGCCCCCGTGGTTCCCGGGCGGCTGGAGCAGATGTCGACCCGCATCGCTTTTTTTATCGCAGGTTTCGGTATCGCCGCCTGGGCACCTTTGGTGCCGTACGCAAAGGCGCGTGCAAATCTGAATGAAGGCACCCTTGGCCTGCTGTTGTTGTGCCTGGGGGTGGGGTCGATCATCGCGATGCCCGCTGCGGGCGTGCTGGCATCTCGCTTTGGCTGCCGACGCGTGCTCACCGCAGGGACGCTGATGATCTGCCTGGCCCTGCCGATGCTGGCCACTGTCAGTTCGATCCCGCTGTTGATCGCGGGGTTATTCCTGTTTGGCGCGGGCCTGGGCACCGTGGACTCCACCGTCAACCTGCAAGCGGTGATCGTTGAGCGCGCCAGTGGCAAAACCATGATGTCGGGCTTTCACGGGTTGTTCAGCCTGGGGGGCATTGTCGGCGCAGCGGGGGTTGCGGGGTTGCTGGGGCTGGGCCTGTCGCCATTGCAGGCGACTCTGGTGGTCGTCGTTATCACGGTGGCGGCGCTGTTGAAAGCCGCACCGCATTTGTTGCCTTATGGCAGCAAAAGCTCGGGACCGGCATTTGCAGTGCCCCATGGCGTGGTGTTGTTTATCGGTTGCCTGTGTTTCATCGTATTCCTGGCTGAAGGTGCCGTGCTGGATTGGAGTGCTGTGTTCCTCAGCGCCGAGCGCGGCCTGGATGAGGCTTACGCCGGCCTGGGGTACGCGGCATTTGCCTTGACCATGACTGCTGGACGCCTGACCGGCGATGCCATTGTTCGACGCCTGGGCCCCACTCGCGTAATCGTGATCGGTGGCGCGCTGGCCTGTGCCGGCTTGCTCCTCGCGACCCTATTGCCAACGTGGGAAACGGCGCTGCTCGGCTACGCGCTGGTGGGTGCAGGGTGTTCGAATATCGTACCGGTACTGTATACCGCCGTGGGTAAGCAAACGGTGATGCCAGAGCATATCGCAGTGCCTGCCATCACCACATTGGGCTACGCCGGGATTCTCGCCGGCCCCGCCATGATTGGCTTTATCGCCCATGGCAGCAGCTTGAGTACTGCGTTCATCCTGATCGCGGTATTGCTGGCGGCAGTAGCCATCAGTGGAAAAATCCTCAAGGTATGAGTCCAAGCTTCAACGCGCTTTGCGAGCATCGTCCTGCTCCCGCCAACGTTCGAGGCTTTTGTTGCTGAGCCAACCGTCCTTGTGAGGCGGGCCAAACAGTCGTGTGCCATTGGCTCGCTGTAATGACGACAGCAAACCCGGACGGTCAAGAATATTCTTCGCTGTGTAGACACTGAGCTCGCTGTATTGGGACCTGGGCATGCCTGTAGACGTATCCAGCACAGGCGCGCCGTGTTGATCTACCTCATACGGGTCTTGCATAACCGACCGAAGCTTGGCTATTTCAACGTACTGATGCGTTTCAAAGAGATAGGTTCGATCCATGGTCTCGTCTCGCAGATGCGCAAACTGGCTTTGCAGCGCCTCCACCACCCGTGCATTGCTTTGGGCATGAAACGGATCCTGGCTGAAAACACTTGGAGAGCTGTTGCCCTGCAAGGTCTGGGCAGCCGCACTGAGGCTGTCACGTGTGATATCGCCATCACGGCTGAAGATAGCGTCGCTTAGCCGAGGGCGTTTGAGAATTTCTCTGACGACCTGGATCGCGTTGTCCAACACCTCGTTTTCACCCGTCGGTTGAGCAGCGATCCGCTTCAAGGACGTCCAAGTCAAGCGCCCGTCATTCAGAAACGGGTGCACCGCGCCGAAGGATTTTTCCAAGGCCTTTGCCAACTGGCTATCCTTTGTAGTTGCACTTGGCAGGGAACCACTGGCCCGCTCAACAGGGGAGTTCTGCAAGTCTCGATAGCGCAGAGCGGATAAGGTCCCACGCAAGAGAAAGGGTTTGTGCGAGCCTCCAGCCGAGGGCGCGGATGGGGCTTCATACCAGGTTTCAGATTGGCAGACCGGTGGTGGAGTGGTTGATTGTGCGGCCAGCCTGTCGGGAGGAAGCGGCCGGGCGGAAGGTACTGCACCCTTAATTGTCATGGGTTTTCTCCAACTCTTTTCAGATGCATATCCGCTGGGTGGTCTGTGCCGTGATGGACAAAATCAACGAATAGACTCTCCTCAGGCAGGTACCTCATGTGTGGTTGGATGGGCTCGACAGTTCCGAGTAAAAGGCTAATACCAATGACAATATGTAAAACCGTGGTCAACCACCCTCATCCAGCTTTCGCCTACGCCACCAGCCTGCCAGGCTGTTGATCAAGCCGGTGTCTTTCAATGAATCGCCACCGGCCCCCGGCGTCTGCAACTCCGCCAGCAGGCCCCGGGAAAAATCATCCGAAACGGGCGCCTGGAATTTGCGCTCGCCGGCATAAGCCTTCATGCGCCGCGCCTCGGCCTCATATTCGGTCGACTCAAAGGGAAGACTTTGCGACGCTGCGCACTCCTCTGGCATTGCCAGACTCGCTTGCTGGGTGTTGCGCAAAAGCTCGAGAGGGCCAGGTTTGGGGGAATTAAACGAGGTTGAAGTCATATGTTTCCCTCATTCGAAAGCTGAAAAAACGGCATGCCAAATCACTACCGCAGGTACCACCTATGTGGCAACCGGGAATAATTCGTTCCTTGAAACATATAAAACTGGCGCCACCTCAAAAAGGTGGCGCCGCAAGAGTGGTCAGCGGGACAACGAGTACAGCCCTCTACGGCTGATCTTCCCATCGCCGTCTTTACTGAGGTGGTTATCCATTTTTTCGAGCACGTCACTGCGCGTGAGTATTTCCTGGGATAACTGAATCAGATGGTCCTTGGCTGCATCGCCAGTGAGCGGCTTGCGCGCCCACTCTTTCAGTTCGCTGATTTTCAGGCTTGAGCCCCCGCTCCTTTTCTTCAACTCGTCGAAATGATCAAGCAGCTCACCGGCCAGTTCCTTGTCAGTCTTGTACTTGAAGTAGTTCTCTCCTTTGATCACCATATTCAGTTTTTGCCGGTCGATAAGACCATCCAGGGCGCCGGTGGAACTGTGCCTATCCATCGCTGCCATCAGTTCCGGACGTCGTAGCAGCTCATTGGCCAGGCGGATGTTCTCGTTCATGACGGGGTTAGGCGACCACCCTCTTTTCGCCATCGCAAGAATGCTGTCAACGCTGACGTAGCCAGGCTTCTTCGGGTCTCTGAAGGCATTGAAGTTGTCGAGCAGTTGTTGGGCCAACTCTTCGCGGTTCTTCAACGCGTACTGCGGATCCGGCCTGCCGGGGGCAGGCGGATACGGTCGACCTGTGGTGGGGTCCGGTCGTGGTGGTGGATTGCTATCAATCGGATTTGGCCTGGGGGGCGGGTTGCTGCAACCTGGGTTTGGCCTTGGCGGCCGATGTTCACAACCAGGATGCGTGGGCGGCCGATGTCCGCTGAAGCAATGACCGACCCACTGCTTGAATTGGCTCAGCAAACTCTGCGCCCCCTGCGGGCTGTGGTGACGCCCATACGCGTCAGCCGCGGTGGTCGGCGCCTGAGGACTACCAAATACCGGCCCATCCTTGTTCTCCCTGGATTGGAAATTAACATGGGCAGCATTCTGGCCATTGAAAGAACGCGCAGCCGCAGCCTCGTTAGCGACTTTGATGTCGACCTTGGCCGGTGGAAGGTCAGACGTTGCTGAAGCAGAGACGGGTGTATCCAACATCGATACCGACATAAGTTTCTCCATGACAGTGGGCGATTTTCAGCTTGTCGCTCCAACGCAATGTCGAAGCCCACCAGCTTTCCCATGTGTGGTTTTGCGTCGGAATCAGTTCCTGATCCAGCAACAATATGTGATCAAGGTGTAGGAAACAGCTTGGACAGCGGCGATCTTCTCGCGATGAATGGGCGGTGCCCCTGGCCCGGGCCAAAAAAAAATCGCGACCTTTGAGATCGCGATTTTTCTTCATCGGCTAAAGCTCAAAACCCTACGCTTGCCTGTAGGAAGAACGTGCGAGGCTCACCCAGGTACAACCCTGCATTGTTGTCGCTAGAGCGTGTGTAATGCTGCTGGTCGAAGACATTCTTCACGCCCACGCCCAGTTTCAGGTTCGACAGTTGCGCGCCAAAGTCGTAGCCGCTGCGCAGGTTGACCGAGACATACCCGGGGATATCACCGTATTGGCCATCAGCAGAGCCTTGGGTGATATAGGTGGTGCCGGTGCCGGGCGCACGCTGGCCGGACTGGGCATAGACGTCCAGGTTGTGGGTCCAGTGGTTGACGTCGTAACGCAGGCCCAGGGTCGCCACTTGGCGGGAATACAGTGGCAGGTCACGGCCCTTGAACGGCACATCACCTTCGGAGGTGGCCTTGGTGTAGGTGAAGCCCGCGTTGGCGGTCAGGCCGTCGAGGCGCGGGTCGAGGTTGGACAGGTCGTAATGGGCGGATGCTTCGATGCCGCTGTGCTTGGTGGCGCCGAGGTTGGTCCAGCCCACGTCATTGCTGACGTATTGCAGTTCATCCGAGAAGTCGATGTAGAACAGCGTCACTTCGCCGCCCCAGACGCTGTCGTTGTAGCGCGTACCGACCTCGTAGGTCTTGGCCTTTTCCGGGTTCAGGCCGTTGGCCGTCTGGTCGCCGGTACCGCCCTGGCCGAGTTGGAAATACTGCAGGCTGCCGAAGGACGTTTCGTAGTTGGCGAACAGTTTCCAGGCGTCAGACACGTGGTACATCACGCTCAGCGCCGGCAGCGGTTCGTTGTTGTGGACCTCGCGGCGTTTTTCATCGGTACGCTTGCCGTTCAGGGCAACGACCGGGCGGTCATGCCATTCGGTACGGATATCTTCAAAGCGAATGCCCGGGGTGATGGTCCATTTGCCAATATCGATTTTGTTATCGATATAGAAGGCGTTGGCTTCAGTGCCCCCCGTGCGGTCCTGATACACGTGACCGTCGCTCTGCCCGCCCGGCGTCGGTACGTTGTTGACCAGGTTCAGGCCGGTGGCCTCCTCGTGCATGCCTTCTTTGAGGTAGCGATACCCCACACTGACTTCCTGGGTACTGGGCCCCAGGTCAAACACATGGGACACACGCGGCTCGATGCCGAAGGTGTAGTAGGTGCGCGGGTAGGAGCTGAGGGTCTTGAGATCGCGGTTGGCAATGTTGCTGCCACGGAAACTGTCGGAATAGTAAGTCAGCACTTCGGCCTGGGTGCGGTCGTCGATCTGGCGGATGTACTTGAACGACACGTCCGTGCGGCGCCCGCTGAAGTTGTCCCAGTCACGCACCGATTGGTACGGGTTGGCATCGAACTGCTTCTGGGTCAGGCCGCCGGGCATATCGGCGCTGGCATCGTAATAGTGGAAGTTCAGCGAGAAATCGTCTTGATCGGTCGGCGCCCAGTGGGTTTTGAAGATCACATCATCGATGTCGTTGCCGTTGTTGCCGTTGCGGTAACCGTTACCGTTGACCCCGGAGTACAGCAGCGCGGCGCCGATACCGTTGTCGGCAGTGCCGCCGATAAAGGCATTCTCTACATGCTTCCAACCACCGTGGGCAGACGTTTGCAGGGTGGTGCCGACTTCACCGGAGAAGTCTTGCGGGATCGTACGGGTCACGAAGTTGATCACGCCGCCGACGTTCTGTGGCCCATAACGCACCGAACCCGCACCGCGGACAACGTCGATACTTTCCAGGTTACCGGCAGAAATCGGCGCCATCGACAGCTGTGGCTGGCCGTAAGGAGCGAACGCAGCCGGTACGCCGTCAATCAGCACGGTGGAGCGCGGTGACAGGCGCGAGGTCAGGCCGCGTACGCCGACGTTGAGGGAAATATCACTGCCACCAGTGCCGTTGGATTCCTGCACTTGCACGCCAGGCACGCGGCGCAGGACGTCACCGATGTTCATCGCGCCCTGCTCTACCATGGCTTCGCGTCGAATGACGGTGCGTGCGCCGGGATGGTTCTGCACCACTTCGGCATCGGCGTCGGCAAGCCAGTCGCCCACCACCTTGATATCGGTGACCCCCAGTTCCAGCGGTGAGCCCGCTTCACCGGTGCCGCGGCTCACCGGACGCAAGGTCACGGAGCCGGCGTCAATCTGGTAATCCAGGCCACTGCCTTGCAGTAATTGCCGCAGGGCTTGTTCGGGCGAGAGATTGCCATCGACCGCAGGAGCTTGCTTGCCAGCAACCATATCGGGGCTGAAGAACACTTGCAGCGAGGTCTGCTGGCCCAATTGGCTCAAGGCTGCGCCGAGGGATTGCGCACGAATGTGGATACCCTCGGCAGCCTGTGCGGTACTGATGGCAACGGCCAGGGCCAAGGGCGCCCAGCGGGAAATTTTATTGTTGTGGGGGGCAAGTTTTTTCACGTCGAACCTAGTCCTGTGATCGCAAGCATGCGCGGCCGTTAATGCAAACCAGTTGCAGTTGCAGGAGAAGACGAAGAACTCGAAAAAAACCTGAATGTCAGCGCGAAATAATTTCCTGGCTACCGTCCGGCAAAGTGCGCAAGGCGACCGGCAGGATGTGGGGCAAGGCCTTGAGCAAGGCATCGGTATCGCTGGAGTTGAAGACACTGGTCAAGCGCAGATTGCCCACCGCTGCCGTACTGACACGCAGCGGTTGCTCGCGGTAGCGCGACACTTCCCGCGCCACGTCGACCAAGGTGGCGTTGTTGAACACCAGTTTACCGTTGCGCCACGCGGTCAGTTCTTCAGGGTTCACCGCGTAGGCCGCCGCCACTTGGCCTTGGGGATCGACATGGGTGCCACGCCCGGTGGTGAGCGTGACGATGTGATCGGATGCCCGGCCCTGCACCTTGACCGTGCCGGCTTCGACCGCCACGCGGGTCTGGTCCGCCTCCCGACGTACATCAAAGCGCGTGCCGGTGACGGTCACCTGCCCTGCCCCGGCTGCGACCACAAACGGGCGCCCGGCGTCATGCTGCACGCTGAACATCGCCTCGCCCTGCTTGAGCTCTACGCCCCGACGGCCCTTTTCGTAATGAACCGCGACCACGCTGCGGCTGTTGAGGTCCATCACGGAACCGTCAGGCAAGATCACCTGACGATGCTCGCCTAACCGCGTGCTGAATTCGGCATTGTAGGGCTTTGGCTGCCCCAGACCGCGGTACGCACCCAGGCCCACTGCAATGGCGACCACACTGGCGGCCACGGCATAACGCATCAGCGCACGCCGTCCAAGGCGCTCGGTCGGCGCATCGCCCAGCGCCTGCAAGCGGGCCTTGGGCAGCAAATCCGTCGCACTCCATAGCCCTTGCAGCACATCGATTTCGTACTGATGCGCGGGCTGCGACCTGCGCCAGGCATCGAAACGTTGGCGTTCCTGGGCGCTCAATGGGCCGTCTTGCAGGCGTACAAACCACTGCGCGGCCTCATCACGGACACGGTTATCCATCGTGGAAGATCCTGTTTCAAAGCCGGTCATGGCGCGCTCGCATCCAGACGATCACGCAGATGCCGCAGGGTGCGGATCATATACTTTTCCACCATGTTTTTAGACAGCCCCAGGCGTGTGGCGATTTCCTGCTGGGTGAGCCCTTCGATCTTTTGCCAGATGAAAATCCTGCGACAGTTGAGCGGCAACTCGGCCAGCGCCCGCTCGATGGCATCGGCCAACTGGATCGCGTGCATGTAATGCTCCGGGTCGCTACTGTGAGGCGTGCTGTGATCAGCCGCCTGCAGCGTCAACGCCTCGCGGCGGTCTTCGCGGCGGTAGGCATCCACCGCAATATTGCGCGCGGTTTGATGCAGGTAGGCGCGTGGCTGCGCCACACCGCAGGCAGCGGACTCAAGCACCCGCACGAAGGTGTCGTGCGCCAGGTCTTCGGCTTGCTGACGGTTTCTCAGGCGGCGTGTCCAGGTGCCGATCAACTCTTCGTAGTGCTCGAAAAAGCCTGTTCTGCGGGGCGGCTGAGGAGTCATCGCGTGAGCACTGGGGAGGCGGGGCGTGAATAGTAATGCTTCCTATTAAGTGGGGCAATTGCTGCTCATCGCCCACCCACTATTTGTTTGAAATGACCTCACTCATGTATTGATGCAAATCGCGAAAGTCTTTAACGCTCCAGGCATGTGGCGCGATCTTTACGCCATTGTCTTGCAGCGTCTTGGGGATCAGGTTGCCATTGGGGCGAAGGATGACCGAGGAGACGATAACGCCCGGATAATCATGGAGTCGTTTCTTGAAGGTGGCAGTTGTCAGGTCGGGGGTTGGCGGATTACTTTTTTTTGCCAATGGCCCCGTGCCTTTGATATCGGGCCCGTGGCACACAGCACAGCGCTGTAGATACAGCGTTTTACCATTGCTGTTTTCCGCGACGCACAAGGCTGTCTGAGCCAGTGATAAAGCGGCCACTACGCCGCTGAGTAATAGTTTCATCCATCGGGTATCGGCCCACGCATGCATTCCATCGATTCCTGTATTGCCCTTTGTTTTCAGCATCATACGATAAAGTCGCGCTTTGCCCGAGTTGGGCGTAAGCGCCAGGGGGTGAACTTCCGCTCGCCGCCGCCAGTCAGCAAGAAGGACTCTCATAAAACGGTGGGTGGGCGATGCAGATTTCCTTGCAGCAACAAGTGGCCCTGGTCACCGGGGCCAGTTCCGGCATTGGCGCGGGCGCGGCCAAAGCCCTGGCCGCAGCAGGCGCGGCGGTGGTGCTTAACTACAACTCCCAGGCGGCACCGGCTGAGGCTCTCGCCGCGCAGATCAATGCCAACGGCGGCCGAGCGCTTGCGATTGACGGCGATGTGTCCAAGGAGGCCGATGTCGAACGCCTGTTCGCGCAAACCCTCGACGCCTTCGGCCACCTGGATATTCTGGTGGCCAACTCCGGCCTGCAAAAAGATGCCAATCTGGTCGATATGACCCTTGAGGATTGGAACACGGTGATTGGTGTCAACCTCACCGGGCAATTCCTGTGCGCGCGGGCGGCGGTGCGTATCTTCAATCGCCAGGGTATTCGCGAAGGTGTGTCACGGGCCGCCGGCAAAATCATCCATATGAGTTCGGTGCATCAAGTCATCCCCTGGGCCGGGCATGTGAATTACGCCGCGTCCAAGGGCGGCGTGGAGATGCTGATGCGCACCCTCGCCCAGGAAGTCAGCGAACAGCGCATCCGTATCAATGGCATTGCGCCTGGGGCGATTCGCACGGCGATCAACCGCGCAGCCACTGAAGGTGCTGCAGAAAAAGAGCTGCTCAAATTGATTCCTTATGGTCGTGTCGGTGACGTCGAAGACGTGGCCAATGCGGTGGTGTGGCTGGCCAGCGATGCCTCTGATTATGTGGTTGGCAGCACCTTGTTCATCGATGGCGGTATGAGCCTCTACCCGGAGTTCCGTGGCAATGGTTGATTTCAAGAACGAACCTCAAAGCGCCATCGATGCCCACGGGATCATCGGCGACATGCGCAGCGCGGCACTGGTGAACGACCGCGGCAGCATCGACTTCTTCTGCTGGCCGGAATTCGACAGCCCTTCGGTGTTTTGCGCACTGCTCGACACGCCCGAGGCCGGCACGTTCCAGCTTACCCCGGACCTGCCCAACGCCCGCCGCGAGCAGATCTACCTGCCCGACACCAATGTGCTGCAGACTCGCTGGCTGAGCGATGAAGCGGTGGTGGAGATCACCGACCTGCTGACCGTCAGCGAAAACGTCGATGAACTGCCCTTGCTGATCAGGCGGGTACGGGTGGTCAGTGGCAAGGCGACTATCCACCTGAGCTGCGCCGTGCGCCACGACTATGCCCGGGCCCCCACCGAGGCTAAGGCCGAGGCTGCCAGCGTGGTGTTCACCGCCAGCGGCCAGCCCGGCCTGCGCCTGATTGGCAGTCAGCCGCTGACCCTCCAAGGCAACACCGCCATCGCCACCTTTACCCTCGCCCAGGATGAAGGCGCCGAATTTGTCCTCGGTGGCCAGGAGGATGCGCGCGTCACCAACGACTGTACCGACCTCTACCTGGAGCGCACCTTGAAGTTCTGGCGCGGTTGGATCAGCCAGTCCAACTATCGCGGGCGCTGGCGCGAGATGGTCAACCGCTCGGCCCTGGCGCTGAAACTCCTGACCTCGCGCAAACACGGCGCCATCATCGCCGCGGCCACGTTCGGGCTGCCGGAAACGCCCGGCGGCGAACGCAACTGGGACTACCGCTATACCTGGATCCGCGATGCCTCGTTCACCGTCTATGCGTTCATGCGCCTGGGTTTCGTCGAGGAAGCCAACGCCTATATGCGCTGGCTCAGGGGCCGGGTCAGCGACTGCTGCGGCCAGCCGACCAAGATCAACATCCTGTACGGCATCGACGGTCGCCAGGAACTGCCGGAAACCACCCTCGACCACTTGAGCGGCCACGGCGGCGCCCAACCGGTGCGGGTGGGCAACGAAGCGTTCGACCAGGTCCAGCTGGATATCTACGGCGAACTGATGGACGCGGTTTATCTGGTCAACAAGTACGGCGAAGCCATCTCCCACCAAGGCTGGAAACACACGGTGGAAGTGGTCGACCAAGTGTGTGAGATCTGGAACCACAAAGACGTGGGCATCTGGGAAATGCGCGGCGAGCAGCACCACTTCCTGCACTCACGCCTGATGTGCTGGGTGGCCCTGGACCGTGCCATTCGCCTGGCCTCCAAACGTTCGCTGCCGGCCCCGTTCGCACGCTGGGACCAGACGCGCCAGGCGATCTACGCCGACATCTGGACTAACTTCTGGAACGAAGAACGCGGGCATTTTGTGCAGCATATCGGCAGCACCGCCCTCGACGGTTCGATGCTGTTGATGCCGCTGGTGCGCTTTGTCGCCGCCACGGACCCGCGCTGGCTATCGACACTGGAAGCGATCCAGAAAAGCCTGGTGCGCGACGGCATGGTCTACCGCTACCGCAATGACGACAGCCAGATCGATGGGCTGCAAGGCGTCGAAGGCGCGTTTGCCGCCTGTTCGTTCTGGTACGTCGAATGCCTGGCGCGCGCCGGGCAAGTTGAAAAGGCCCATCTGGAATTCGAACAGTTGCTGCGTTACGCCAACCCGCTGGGGTTGTACGCCGAAGAGTTCGACAGCCAGGCCCGGCACCTGGGCAACACGCCCCAGGCGTTGAGCCACTTGGCATTGATCAGCGCGGCAACGTTCCTGGACCGCAAACTCAGCGGGGAGAAAACCGTATGGCAACCCTGACGTCCCCCGCCCCACTGCTGTATGTGCGCACAACCCTGCTTGATGTGGCGTACGAAACCCACGGCCCCATCGATGGCGAACCGGTGATCCTGTTGCATGGCTTCCCTTACGATCCACGGGGCTACGATGACATCGCGCCGGTGCTGGCTGAACGTGGTTATCGGGTATTGGTCCCGTACTTACGCGGTTATGGCCCGACGCGATTTATCAACACGCAAGTGATGCGCTCCGGCCAACAGGCGGCGCTGGCCAAGGACCTGCTCGACTTCATGGATGCCTTGGCCATCCCGCAAGCCACCCTCGCCGGCTTTGACTGGGGTGGGCGCGCCGCCTGTATTGTCGCGGCGCTATGGCCGCAGCGGGTGCGCGGCCTGGTGACCGGCGATGGCTACAACATCCAGGCCATCAGCCAGTCGCTCAAGCCCAGGCCACCTGAGACAGAGCACCGGCTCTGGTATCAGTATTACTTTCACACCCAGCGCGGGGTCGACGGGTTGACGGCCAATCGGCGTGAACTCTGCCAATTGCTCTGGACGCTGTGGTCACCGTCCTGGGCCGAGGGGCCAAGCCACTACGCCCTGACCGCGCCGTCGTTTGATAACCCGGATTTTGTCGAGGTGGTGATTCATTCCTATCGCCATCGCTTTATGTATGCGCCGGGTGATCCCGCGCTGGAATACATCGAGCAGGCGCTGGTGCCGCAACCGCCGATATCAGTACCGAGCATTTCGCTGTGCGGGGCCGACGATGGCGTGGGCCCGCCGTCGCTGGAGGATGATGACGTGGAGCACTTCAGCGGTTTTTATCGCCGCCAGGTGTTGCCCGGCGTGGGTCATAACGTTTTTCAGGAAGCACCCCAGGTCACGCTTCAAGCTTTGCTGGAACTACTGGAGCGGTGAAAAACGCTCCCGATAAGCCTGGGGCGTCACCGACAAAGCCCTTAGAAAGCTGCGGCGCAAAGTCTCTTCACAGCCAAAACCGCATTGCATGGCGATACGCTTGATGGAGGTTGTGCTATCTGCCAGTTGCCGGCGTGCGTTTTCGACGCGAATCAGTTCCACGGCCCGCGCCGGGGTTTGGCCAGTCTCGGTGCGATAGTGGCGTACAAAGCTGCGCTCGCTCATGCCAGCCTGGGCCGCCAGGGTGGCGATGCTCAGATCCAGCGTCAGGTTTTCGGCGATCCAGGCATGCAGCTCGGCAAAACGGCTGTCGCTCTTTTGCAGGGATAACGTCACGCTGAATTGCGACTGACCGCCAGGGCGCTTGAGGAACACCACCAAGTGGCGCGCCACCTCCAAGGCAATCGCACGCCCCAGGTCATCCTCTACCAGGGCCAGGCACAGGTCGATCCCAGCGGTCACGCCGGCAGACGTCCACACCGCACCTTGCTGGATGAAAATCGGATTGGCCTCCACCGTGAGCGCAGGGAACTTGCGCGCCAGTTCTTCACAGCGCGTCCAGTGCGTGGCCACGCGACAACCATCGAGCAAGCCACTGGCGGCCAGCAGAAAAGCCCCGGTGCAAACCGAAGCCATGCGCCGGGTGTGCAAGGATTTATCGCGCACCCATTGCACCAGCGCCGGGTCCTCGGCAGCGCCGTACACGCCCCAGCCACCGGCGATCACCAGGGTGTCGCAGGGCTGGTCAATGGAGGGCAGCGGCTCAGCCAGCAGCGCGAGGCCGGAGGACGTCATCACCGGCTCAGCCTGAGCGGCGATGACGTTGACCGCGTAGGGCAATGGCAAACTACGCTGGCGCGCCAAATCGTTAGCCGATGCGAACACCTGTAGAGGCCCGGTGATATCGAGTACCTGGGCATTCTCAAACGCGAGTACATGAATAATTTTAGGCATGATTGGCGAGATTGGTGGGCTCAATGGCGTATTCGCCAAAGCCTAGGCTTCTACAGTGAGCACGTCCATTCCTTTTCGGAGCTTGAAACATGACCTTGCAGATCGGCTTTCTGTTGTTCCCCGGCATCCAGCAACTGGACCTTACCGGCCCCTATGATGTCCTCGGTTCGCTGCCAGACGTGAAGCTGCACCTGGTGTGGAAAGACCTCGCGCCGATCACCTCCAGCACTGGCCTGGTGTTCACGCCGACCATGACCTACGCCGACTGCCCGAACCTGGATGTGCTTTGCGTACCCGGCGGCGCCGGTGTGGGCCCATTGATGGAAGACCCGCAAACCCTGGACTTCCTCAAGGCCCAGGCCCAGACAGTGCGCTACATGACCTCGGTGTGCACCGGCTCACTGGTACTGGGCGCGGCAGGGTTGCTGCGCGGTCGCAAGGCCACAACCCATTGGGCGTACCACCACCTGCTCGCCCCGCTCGGTGCCATCCCCGTACAGGAACGTGTGGTGCGTGATGGCAACCTGTTTACCGGCGGCGGGATCACCGCCGGCATTGATTTTGCCCTGACTTTGGCCGCGGAGTTGTACAGCGAAGCGGCGGCGCAACTGGTGCAACTGCAGATCGAATACGCGCCGGCCCCACCGTTTGACTCCGGCCGCCCGGAGACGGCGCCCAGGCATGTGCTGGAGGAAGCCAACAAGCGCACGGAGGAGTCACGCAAAGTGCGCGGGGAGATCGTGGCGCGGGCGGCTGCGCGGTTGGGGTGAATTTGTATTTCTTACGTCCGGTCACTGAATTTGCAGCGACTGGGAAGGTCCGTGGGAATGAACCGGTTTCAACGCTTGAACGTGAGGAAGTCCTAGACCGCTGTACGAAACTCCTTTTGATTATTTCGGTGCTCAACGGCTGTCCAGTCGTAGCCAGTCTTTCGACTGACCTGGTAGTCGCGGCAAAGCTGGCCAAAGGTATCTCTTTCAGCCAAATAGGTGGCCGTTACCGCAGGAATGGATATGTACTCGGTCTGATACCCGGTGTCGGCTGGCATGCCGCCATCGCAGGCAAGCCCGCTCTCACAATTGGATCGTGGAGTGTCAGGTAGAGAAGCGTCGGCTGTCAGGCCGTAATCGCAGGCAAGCCAGCTCCCACATTTGGATTATGGGGTGTCAGGTAGATGAGCATCGGCTGTCGGGCACCCGCCACAAAGAAACTTGCTTGGCTTCCCGCGTGTGTTCAGGCAGGACGTGACATCACCGCCAAGCGCACGGCCAACGCCGTCAGCACCGCTGCCAAGCCCCACTTCTGCAGCCAGGCGCTTTTGGTGCGTTTGGCGAAGAAACGACTGAGCGCCCCGCCAAACACGCCCAACAGCACATGAAACACATTGGCGATCAACGTCAACACACCGCCCAGCACCATCAATTGCAAGGCGATGGGCCCCGCCTCGGGCCGCACAAACTGCGGCAGGAACACCATGAAAAACAACAACGCCTTGGGGTTGAGCAAGCTGTTGAGCATGGCCTGCAGAAACACTCGGCCCAACGCCACGCGGCCGACGTGAGCGGCGTCCAGGCCGGGGCGTTTCTGCAACGTTTTGAAGACCAGCCACAGCAGGTAGATCACGCCCGCACAGCGGATGAGGTCGAACGCTAGCGGCCAGCTGGCGACCAACGCCGTCACCCCCATGGCGGTCAACGCTGTCAGCAACAGGTCGGCCACGCCAATGCCCAGGGCCGAAGCAACGCCGCCGCGCCAGCCATGGGTGACGCCCTGACTGATGACAAACGCCATGTTCGGCCCCGGTGACAGCAACAACAGCAACACAGCGCCGGAAAAAACACCGAGTGTGACAAGGCTGATCATGGTTGAACCGTCCGCTGGAAAAAAAACAGATTAATCGGCGCTTGCAGGCCCTACAAAAAATTGTGCTGGATACATTGCTCACGCAGCGAACCGAGTGATTGCTGAATGCCACGACCAACGTCTAGAATGCGAAACATTATCAATTAAGCCTGCTGCGCCAGGATGACCATGTCGAGCGATCACCCACTGGACCCTGCTGCCATCGGCCAGCTATACCAAGCCCACCATTCATGGCTGCGAGGCTGGTTGAGCCGGCGCACGGGCTGCCATGAGCGCGCCGCTGACCTCGCGCAGGACACCTTCGTGCGCCTGCTCAACGCGCGTCAGCAACAGACTTTGCAGCAGCCGCGCGCGTATCTGAGCAGCATCGCGCGCAGCTTGATGATCGACCAATACCGGCGCCGCGAACTGGAACGCGCCTACCTGGAAAGCCTGGCGCACTTCCCGCAAGTAGAGGTGCCGAGCGAAGAAACAAAGCGGCTGATCCTCGACAGCCTGGAGCGCATTGACCGTTTGCTCGACCAGCTCAAGCCGAGGGTGCGCGAGTCGTTCCTGTTGGCCCAATTGGACGGCCTGACCTGCCCGCAGATCGCCTTGCGCCTGGGCGTGTCCAAGGCCACGGTGGAACGCGACCTGTCCAAGGCGCTGCACGCCTGTTACCGGTTGCGCTATGCCGACTCCTGACTCGCACCTGGTCGACCAGGCCATCCAATGGATGATCAAGCTGCGCTACAACACCGCCGACGACGCCAGCACCGCGGCCTTTGACCAGTGGCTGCACACCAGCGAGGCGCATCAACAGGCCTGGCAACGGGTCGCCACCCTGAATGACGATTTCAACCACTTGCCGGCGCATGTCAGTCGCCATGCACTCGACGGCGCACGCCAGCACATCAGCCGTCGTGAAAGCCTGAAACTGCTCGGGCTGTTTGCCGGCGCCGCAGGTTTAGCCTGGCTGGGCCGCGACTACACGCCCCTGCCCGCCTTGATGGCGGACTACCGCACCGCCACTGGCGAGCGGCGCTGGGTAACATTGGAGGATGGCAGCAAAGTCCAGCTCAACAGCGCCAGTGCCGTCGACATTACCTCCAGCGCCGAACAACGGCTGGTGAACCTGCGCCAGGGTGAAATATTGATCAATACCGGCGCCGACCACCGCCCGCTGTGGGTGCATACCCGCGACGGTTACCTGCGCGCCGTCGGCACGCGCTTGCTGGTGCGCGAAGAACCCCAAGGTACCCTGCTGGCCGTGCAACAGGGTGCGGTAGCGGTGTTTGCCGATCGCCATGACGGCGCCGCACGCCAGGTGATCAAGCCAGGCGAACAGGTGATGTTCAACCGTAGCGGCATTCGCCCTTCCCCCAATAACGGCCTGGACCCCTGGGCCTGGAGTGACGGCGTGATCAGCGCCCACAACATGCGCCTGGACGACTTCCTGGCCGAACTGGGCCGCTATCGCAATGGGTTGGTGCGTTGCAGCGAAGCCGTGGCAGGGTTGCGAGTTTCGGGCACTTACCAACTGGAGGACACCGACCAGGTGCTCAAGTTGGTCACTCAATCGCTGGCGATCGATGTGACCTACCGCAGCCGCTACTGGGTAACCGTCTCCGCTCGGGTGTGACCGGCCGAAAATAAATGAGGTGAATTCTCATTGCCATTCGACCTGTAAGGAAGGGCCGATCAACAGGCCGGTTTGTCCACTTCCTTCAGGAGCATCCCGCGGTCATGCAAGCGTTCCCCTCCAAACGTTCTCTTCTCAAACACGCGGTGCAGGCCGCCCTCCTTGGCGCCTGCCTGGGCGGCGGCGTCTTGCCGCTCGCAGTGATGGCCGACTCCGCTAGCGCTGATACCCAGGTTCGCGCATGGGCGATCGCCCCCGGCTCCCTTACCTCGGCACTGGATCAATTTGCCCGTCAGGCCGGCATCAGCTTGTCCTACGATGCCACCAGCGTTGCCGGTAAAACCAGCACAGGCCTGAGCGGCAACTTCGATCGAGAACAGGCCTTGGGCCAGTTACTGCGCGGCCAGGGCCTGCAAGCCCAGCGCCAAGGCAAGGATATCTGGCTGCTGTTGCCACAAATGGCCGACACCGGTGCCCTGAACCTGAGCGCGACCACGGTGACCGGCCAACGCCTGGGGGCCCTGACCGAAGGCACCGGTTCGTACACGACCGGCGCGGTCACCATCGGCAAAGGCCAACACAGCCTGCGGGAAACGCCACAGTCAGTGAGTGTGATGACCCGCCAATTGATGGACGATCAGAATGTCACCACCATTGACGATGTGATGGAACGTACACCAGGGATCACCACCTACGAGTCGCCCATGGGCGGCAAGTATTTCTATTCCCGTGGATTCAAGATGCTCGGCCAGTACCAGTACGACGGCGTACCGCTGGACATGGGCAAGGACTATGTGCAGGCGGACAGTTTCAGCGCCAACATGGCGATCTATGATCGCGTGGAAGTACTTAAAGGCGCAGCCGGCATGCTCAAGGGTGCCGGCACGGCCAGCGGTGCGGTGAATTTCGTGCGCAAGCGGCCACAGGCCACCCCGACCTCAAGCCTGATGCTGTCCGCCGGCACCTGGGACAACTACCGCGCCGACGTCGATACCGGTGGCCCGCTCAATGACAGCGGCACCGTACGCGGCCGCGCGGCGTTCAGCCAACAGGATCGCGGCTCCTACATGGACATTTCCAAGCGCCAGGACCAGGCCTTCTATACCGCACTGGACGTCGACCTGAGCCCCGACACAACCCTGGGCGTGGGAGCCAGCTACGAAGACGTCGACGCCAGCCCCTGTTGGGGTGGCTTGCCGCGCTATAGCGATGGCAAGAGCGCCAGGTTAAGCCGTTCCACCTGCCTGGGCCAATCCTGGAACGACTGGCAAAGCCGACGCACGACGTTCTTCGCTGACCTCACCCATCACTTCAATGACGACTGGCAAATCAAAGTCGCCGCTGTGCACAGCCGCAACCTGCAAGACACCAAGTACGCCGCCAGCGAAGGTACCATCGCCTATGGCGCCCCAACCCCCACCGCCAACTCCTACGCAGCATTGATGGACTATGAGCATAAGGACTTCGGCCTCGATGCTTACGTCGATGGCAAGTTCCAAGCCTTTGGCCTGGAACACGAACTGATCCTTGGGGCCAACGGCAGCCGAGGCACCCAGGATGACGTATTCGCGATCCAGAACCTGCCCACGCGCCAGAGCATTTATCAGCCCGACCACCACTTCCCCGAACCGGCCAATGACACCTTCTGGCCAAACATGTACCGCGGTGGCACGGTCAAGGAAACCGCTACCCAGTATGGTACTTACGCCACCTTGCGCCTGCGCCTGGCCGAGCCCTTGATGTTCATCGTGGGCAGCCGTGTGAGCTGGTACGAAAACCGTCGGCAGTCCAACACCCTGGGTTGGGGCGAGTGGAGTGTGCAAGATGCGCGCACCAAGGAATCCGGTGAAGTCACGCCGTTTGCCGCTCTGATCTACGACCTCGACGAACACCTTTCCCTGTACGCCAGCTACGCCGATATCTTCCAGCCGCAGAGCTCTTATGCCACCGCCGACGGCGCGGCACTCAAGCCCAAGATGGGGGACAACTACGAGCTGGGTATCAAGGGCGAATGGTTCGACGGGCGTCTCAACAGTTCCATAGCGTTGTTCCAAGCCACAGAGAAAAACGGCGCCGAGACTGACTTCCTGAGTTTCTGCCCAACTTCGTCCGATGGCTACTGCTATACCGACACTGCCAAGGTCCGCGCCCAGGGCGTCGAAGCCGAAGTCAGCGGCCAGTTGCTCGAACGTCTGCAAGTCTCGGGGGGCTACACCTACACTCAGACCAAATCGCTTAAAAACATTGATACCGCTATCGAAGGAGGCGCGTCCAACACCTATGTACCCCGCCACATGTTGCGCATGTGGGGCGATTACCAGCTGGATGGCGCGCTGTCCAAATGGAGCGTGGGTACGGGGGTCAATGCCCAGAGCGGCAACTATCGCATGCAGCAGGGCCTCAAGCTCGAACAGGCCGGCTATACGGTTTGGGATGCACGATTGGCCTACCGCGTAGATGACACCTGGACCGTCGCCCTTAACGCCAAGAACCTCTTCGACAAAAACTATTACCAAACCGTCGGCACAGCCTCATGGGGCAATTTTTATGGCGAACCGCGTAATTTCACGGTCAGTCTGAAAGGCACCTTTTAACCCGCTCAATCCTCTTGAGGGCACGCGCCTGGTGCGTTGCGCCCTCTTTTCCCACGCCTCCCCGGGGCCCGTCAAAAAAGTGTTTCCTGACAAACAGAAAATTCACACTTTTGTTCCTACACTCAAAATCACACCCCGAGACCGGGTCCTCTCGCACAAGGAATGTCAACAAAATGACACAACAAGGAACATTTAAAGTGTCTATGATATCATCGCTGAAACAAGGTCAAATTATTGACTGAAAGAGAAAAGGAAGTCCTCCTGTAGTAGCCACTGCCCTTGCAAAATTCTTTCATTTGGAGCGATCCATTCGAAGGAAGGGATGCGTTTTACCCAGCGTAGTCCGCTGCCGTCTGGTTCAGACGACCGAATAGAACGCCTGGTGTGCAATGAGGGATGTTTGTATGCGAGAGAAGTCGTCAGTTGTCAGCTTGTTTTTGACCCGAGCAGGGTTTGTCGAGTTTTTTGTGGTTTTCGTCAAGCTGGTCCACGGTCTGACGGCCATTTTCCCACCGCTGGTCCTGGCGCTTTTCCTCGACCCGATGGACCCTGAAATGCGTTCGCACTTTCTGGGCTTGCTGCTGTTTTTTGCGGTATTGACCATCATTCTGTTCCAGGCCCTGGGCATTTATTCCGAGGAACTGTTCAGTAATCGCTTGCGCCTGCGCACCAATATCGTGGCCTGGTCCTCCGCATTCTGCATCCTGTTGTTCATGTACCAGATCCTGCAGGTATTTCCGCAATTGAACCCGCGCAACCTGGTGGTGTGGTATATCGCCAGCTTGACGATGTTCTGTGCCGAACGCCTGGTGATGCTACGCCTGTACCGCAAACTCATGCGCAAGGGCAAATACCTGCAACGCACAGTGATCCTGGGTTTCACTGACACCGCCGTGCATGTCGCCGACCACTTGCAACGCAACGGCGACATTCGCTCCGGGCTTATCGGCTTTATTGACGACCGCACCGAGCGTATTCCCAAGGAACTGAGCAGCCTGCCGCTGTTGGGCAATACCCGCGACCTGGAAAAACTGATCCGCGCCGAACAGGTCAACCAAGTGATGATCTGCCTGCCCTGGGCTGCCGAGCAACGCATTCACGGCCTGGTCAATCGCCTGCGGCAAATGTCGGTGAACGTGATGCTGGTGCCCGACATGGCTGCCCTGCGCTACGGCCATAGCCGGATCACAGACGTGGGCGGCATCCTGATGTTCAATACCTCGCAGTTGCCGCTGCGCGGTTGGTCGCCGTTTATCAAGCGTTGCGAAGACCTGCTCCTGGCGAGCATCACCCTGGTGCTGGTGTCACCGGTGATGCTGGTCACGGCCATTGCGATCAAGCTCGACTCCAAGGGCCCGGTGCTGTTTCGCCAGAACCGCTACGGCTATAACGACAACGAAATTCGCGTGTTCAAGTTCCGCTCGATGTACACCGACCAGAGCGACTTTACCGCCGAACGCCAGACCACTCGTGAAGACCCGCGCATTACCCGGGTTGGCCGCATCATCCGCAAGACCAGCATCGATGAGCTGCCGCAGTTGTTCAACGTGCTGCAGGGCAACATGTCGATGGTCGGCCCGCGCCCTCATGCCACCGCCACCAAAGCCGCCGGTATTCCGTTCGAAGTGGCTGTGAGCGAATACAGCTCGCGCCACCGGGTCAAGCCCGGCATCACCGGTTGGGCGCAGATCAACGGCTACCGGGGTGAAACTGACACCCTGTTCAAAATCCAGAAACGCGTCGAATACGACCTGGAGTACATCTCCAAATGGTCCGTGTGGTTCGATTTGTACATCGTCTTCATGACGGTCCCAGCCGTCCTTTCCACCAAGGAAGTCTATTGATGAATACACTCAACGGATTAATCCCCTGCATTATTTCCGGTGGGTCAGGCACGCGGCTGTGGCCGGTGTCCCGGCAGAACATGCCCAAGCCATTCATGCGTATGCGTGACGGCCAGAGTCTGCTGCAGAAAACCTTTCAACGTGCCGCGCGCCTGCCCGGCGTGGAAAGTGTGCTGACCGTCACTAATCGCGACTTGCTGTTTCGCACCCTGGATGACTACCGCGGAGTCAACCAGGCCAGGCTGCCTTTGGACCTGTTGCTGGAGCCGTTCGGTCGCAATACCGCAGCGGCCATTGCGGTGGCGGCACTGCATGTGCAGGAGCATTTCGGTGGCGACGCCCAGTTGTTGGTGATGCCAGCCGACCATCTGGTGCTGAATGAAACCGCGTTCGCCGACGCCGTGACCCAGGCACGCGAGTTGGCCGAAGCCGGCTACCTGGTGACCTTCGGGATTCAACCCGATCACCCGGAAACAGGCTTCGGCTATATCGAAAAAGGTGACGCCCTGAGCCTGGGTAACCGGGTCAAGCGTTTCGTCGAAAAACCCGACCTGGCCACGGCCCAAGCCTACCTCGACGGCGGCAAGCACTTGTGGAATGCCGGCATGTTCTGCTTCAAGGCCGGTACTCTGGTGGACGAGCTGGCGACCCATGCTCCCGACGTACTGGGGGCCGCTCGTGCAGCCCTCGAGCAGAGCCAGCTCCTGCAAAACAGCACCTCGCGCCAGCGTGAACTGGGCAGCGAGGCCTTCGGCACCGCGCCAGACCTTTCCATCGACGTGGCGTTGATGGAGAAGTCCACGCAAGTGGCCGTGGTGCCGTGCGACATCGGCTGGAGTGACATCGGTTCCTGGGAAGCCCTGCGCCAGCTCACGCCCAGCGATGCCCAGGGCAACCAGGTCAATGGCGAAGCCATCTTGCATGACGTGCACAACTGCTATATCGACTCGCCCAAACGCGTACTCGGTGCCGTCGGCGTGCGAGACCTGATCATCGTCGATACCCCCGATGCCCTGCTGATCGCCGACGCCAACCGCAGCCAGGACGTGCGCTACATCGTCGCCGAACTCAAGCGCCAGAACCATCCGGCGTTCAGCCTGCACCGCACCGTCACCCGGCCGTGGGGAACCTACACCGTGCTGGAGGAAAGCAGCCGGTTCAAGATCAAGCGCATCGTGGTCAAGCCCCAGGCATCGCTGTCGCTGCAAATGCATCACCACCGCAGCGAACACTGGGTAGTGGTCAGCGGTGCCGCGCAGATCACCAATGGCGAGCGCGAATTTTTGATCAACGCCAACGAATCGACCTACATCCCGGCTGGGCACAAGCACCGCTTGACCAACCCCGGCATCATCGACCTGGTGATGATCGAAGTGCAGAGCGGCGAATACCTGGGCGAGGACGACATCGTACGCTTCGATGACATCTATGGGCGCGCGCCCGCAGAGAAGAAATGACATGCGCACCTCGCTGATCATTCCAACCCGCAACGCGTCCAGTCATTTGACGCGACTGCTGCCCGCGCTGCAGATGCAGACTCTGCAACCGGACGAGATGCTGGTAGTCGACAGCGCGTCCAGCGATGACACCGTGGCGCGCTTTCGCGAATTTGGCGCGCGGGTCGAGGTTATCGACGCACGCGACTTCAACCACGGTGGCACACGGCGCTGGGCCAGTGAACACACGAGCGGTGACGCACTGATCGTGATGACTCAGGACGCAATCCCGGCTGACCCAGAGACCTTCGCCAACCTGCTCGAAGAATTGCAACAAGACCCACTCAACGGCGTGGCCTACGGCCGGCAATTGCCGCACCCTGGCGCTGGCGTGCTGGGAGCCCAGTCACGCCACTTCAATTACCCGGCCCAGAGCCGCACCAAGAGCCTTGCCGACGCTGCGCAGTTGGGGATTAAAACCTGCTTCAGCTCCGACTCGTTTTCAGTCTACCGGCGCAGCGCCCTGCAGGCCGTGGGTGGCTTCCCCGCCGATGTGATCGGCAGTGAGGATGCCTACGTCGCGGCGCGCATGCTGCTTGATGGCTACAAGGTGCGCTACGCCGCCACGGCGCGGGTGTACCACTCCCACGATTACCGACTCATGGATGAGTTTCACCGCTACTTCGACATTGGCGTGTTCTACGGTCGCGAGCCGTGGATTCGCCAAGCCTTTGGCGATGCCGGCGGTGAAGGTAAACGCTATGTACAGGCTGAACTCGCAGCGTTGCGCGCAGCCGGTGCATTGCACCGCGTACCCGAAGTACTGGTGCGCAGCGCGTTCAAATTGCTCGGCTATCGGCTGGGCCATCTGGAACGCCGCCTACCCCTCGCCCTAAAGCGGCGCATCAGCATGTTTCCCGGTTATTGGAGGTGAGCATCATGACCTACAGGAAGTCCCCCTTGATGAAAAGAACTATGCTCGTCCTGGCCATGATGGCACTGGCCGCCTGCAATACCCCTGCACGTATCGTCCCCCCCGACGGCAAGACGGTCGAGGACGGCAAGCGCGCCCTCGACCAGCTTGCGCAGCTGCCGCCGGCGGTAGAGCGTATCCGCATCGGCGATCAGTTGCGCATTGTGCGCGATGCCGGTGAGATGCCAACGCTGTCGGCGTTCAACGTCAGCACCATCTATGAGCTGACGCTGTACACCGTGCAAACCGATGGCAAGATCAACTACCCGTTCTTGGGCCCGATCCAGGTAGCCCGTCGCACGCCAGCCGAGGTGGCGAACGAGCTGAGCAACAAGCTTGCGCCGGTGTATCGCGAGCCACGGGTGACGGTGAACATCAACCAGGCACCGGGCAACTCGATCATCGTCGGCGGTGCGGTAAACAACCCGACCACGGTGCCGATCGCCTCGGCCAACACCCTGGAACAAGCCATCGTCGGCGCCGGCGGGGTGAACCCGGCGGGCAACGCCAGCATGGTCGCACTGTTGCGCGAAGATACCCAAGGCACCTACCGCGCTTACTTCCTGGACTTCAGCCAATACCTCAAGACCGGCCCCAACGGGCGTAAACAAGTGCCGCTGCAGCGGGGAGATGTGGTGTTCGTGCCCAAATCCAACGTGGGCGAGCGCATCCAGGGCGTAGATACCTACTTGAACCAGTTGATCCCATTCACCAAGTCGATCGGGGTTGGCTACAACTACACCCGAACCAGCGGCGGCAGTAACTAAAGGAGCGACATCCCATGATCGAGATCCGTTCTTTTCGCGATCTTCTGCGCTTGTTCTTCATCTTCCGGCACGAGTTCAAGCTGGCGGCCATCGCGGCGCTGGTGATCATTCTGCTGGGGGCCTTTTTACTACCAGCCAAATACGAGTCCACCGCACGCTTGCTGGTCAAGCCGGGGCGCGATTCGACGCTGCCCATTGAGATCAGCAACCGCCAGGCGCTGGTCATGCCGAGCACTCAACGCGACCCGATTGTCGATGAGGAACGCCTGCTGACCGGTCGCCCTATCGTGCGGGCGGTGGCCGAGCATTACCTGGAAGTCATCGACAAAATGCCGCCACCGGAAGGCCTCTGGAAGCGCACCAAGTACTACGTCAAAAGTGGTATCGGCGCAGTGTTCGACGGTGTGCGCGTGGTGCTGGAAACCGTGGGCATCATTGAACAGACCACACCCGTGGAGCGCCTGGCCGCCAGCCTGGAGAAAAACTTCGACGTCAGCCACGCGGCCGGTTCCACCGTCATGGACATCAGCTTCAAGTGGAGCGACCCGGAAATCGCCCAGGCGGTGGTCAAAAGCTGGGTCGAGACCTACATCAACGAACGCACCCAGGCCCTGGGACGCAAGAGCCTGTATGCCTTCTATGAAGGCCAGGTAGCCAACAGCGCTACCGAAATCAAGAGCTACAAGGAGCAGATTCTTGCCCACTTGAACCAGATCGGCGCGGCAAGCATCACCGATCGCCTGGAGGATTTGTCCGAGCGCATCAACGTGCTGCGTGGCGAAACCTTCAATACCACGCGCTTGATTGCCTCGTCCGACAGCGCCCTGGAGAGCACCCGCACTCAGCTCAAGACCCAACCCAAGGAAGTGACCACGGTACGCCAGATTGCGCTGAACCCGCAGCAGCAGGACTTGCGTCGCCTGCTCAACCAGAAGTTGCTGGAAAAGGCCGACATGATGCGCACCTACACCGACAATGCGCCGCCGGTCAAAGCCCTGGATGCGTCGATCCGCGCCATGCAGGCCCAGGTCGCGAATGAAAGCAACACCGTGCAAAGCTCGGAAAACCGTGCGCCGAACACCCTGGAGATCCACTTGCAGCGCGTGCTGCTCGATGAGTCCAGCAACAACTCGGCACTGCGTACACAACTGGTGCAACAGCAGAAACAACTGGTGAACCTCGAGGCGCAACGCAAGGAAGCCCTGGAGATTGAACCGGAGCTGGCGCGCCTGTCCCGTGAACTGAGTGCCACCGAGCGTAACTATGCGCTGTATGTCGATAACCTGGAAAAATCGCGCATCGACCGTGAGCTGGATAACAGCCAGATCAGCAATATCGCGGTGATCGAGGAGGCCACCCTGAACCCTGGCCGAATCTTCCCTAAAACCCTGTTGATGCTGTTGTTGGCGATCCCGTTTTCCATCGTGGTCGGCTTGCTGGTGATCTACCTGTGCTACCTGCTCGACCAGCGCATCCATGACGGTGGCTTGGTGGAACGCAAGTTCGGCCTGCCGCTGTGGACCACCCTGCCAGAACTGGATACCAGTACCGCACAAGGCACCAACGCATTCAACGCGAGCATCTACCGGCTCTACGGTCTGCTGCAGTTGGACCGTATCACTGAACGCGGCCTGACCCTCGGGTTGACCTCCGCGCGCCATGGTGAAGGGGTGACGTTCGTAGTGGAACAGTTGCGCCAGTTGCTTCAGGAAAACGGCATTACTGTGCGTGTCGGCGGTGCGGCCCCGGCGGCGCCGGGCGAAGTGGTACTGCTGGATGCCTCGGCGCTGCTGGACAACCGCGATGCCTTCGTCAATCTGCGTCGCGCCGACCTGATCGCCCTGGTGGTGGAGGCGCAGAAAAGCACGGTCCCGGTGGTGGAGCATGCGCTGTCGATCCTCAATACCGCATTCGGCAAAGTGGACGGCATCATCATCAACCGGCGTAAATTCGAAGTGCCGGCCAAGGTGCTGCAGACCATCGCCAAATATCGGGGGGCGTTCTGATGCGCATCGCCCTGCTCGCGCCTTTGCCGCCGGAAAAAAATGGGATCGCCGACTACGCGAACCATTTCAAGACGGCACTGGAGCAGCTGGGCGTGACGGTGGCGACACCGTTGAGCGGCGTCGAGGGCACCAGCATCGCGATCAAACAGGCCATCGGTGCATTCGACTGGCAGAGCGTGGACCTGGTCCACGCCGAGCTGGGCGGCGGCCGGCTGGGGGAGTTCCTGGCGTTGCGCGAGTTGCGCAAGGCCTATCCCAACCTGCCGCTGACGGCCACCGTGCATGACCCCGAGCGCATGGTATGGCGGCGCGAGCAACTGCCCTTCCCGCTCAATCTGTTGGAGCGCTTGCCCAGCCCGTTGCCGCAAGCGGCGGTGGTGCTGGCAGACCCGCTGACCCTGCGTGAAGAGCGGCAGGTGGCCCGCGGCCTCACAAGACTGATCACCCTCACCCGCCTGGGCGCCGATTGCCTCAGCCAACGCATGCAATTGCCCGCAGGCAAAGTGGCGGTGATCAACCATGCCAACCTGGCGATTGCGGCGGTGGCGCTGCCGCCCCTGGATACGCTGCACCTGCTGTATTTCGGCTTTATCTACCGGGGCAAAGGCATTGAAGACCTGTTACAGGCCCTGGCCGCAGTTTTCCAGCAAGCCCCCCAATTGCGTGACCGTGTGCGCCTGACCCTGGCCGGTGGCACTGCCGCCGAAATGGCGTTTGGGGCTGGCGGCAATTACCTTGAACAATTGAACCGCCAGATAGCCGACCTTGGCCTGTCTGGCTCCATCGACTGGCGGCTGAACCTGCCGGCCAGCGAGATTGCGCAGACGATACAGGCGCACCACGTGATGGTGCTGCCGTATCGCGAATCGAAAAAACTCGGCCTGCTGGGTCGCCAGCGCGGCACCAGCGGCGCGTTGTCCTGGGCCGCCGCGTGCGGGCGCGGGGCGATTACTTCGGATGCACGGGCATTTGCCGAAGAGGTTGCCAGCGGGAACGGCGCAATCTATCCCCAAGGCGACGTCGCCGCGTTGAGCGCGCAACTACTGCGCCTGGCGCAGACCCCGACGCTGGCCAGGGACTGGGCCGAACGCGCCGCGCACATTGGCGGCCAACGCCTGTGGCCACTGACCGCACGGCAGTTCAAGCAGCTTTTTGAGCAAGCGATTGCGGGGGCCCCTTATGGTGCGTAAACGTACGTACTTGGCCACGCTTGCACTGGTGGCGGTCATGGGCGTTACCGTCTTTATCTGGGGGCGCCCGGCCGATGCCGAGAGCCATGTGCTCAAGGGCAACAAGGTGCTGGTGTGGAAGGATTTCCTGGGAGTGAACGCGCAGTTCCTGTGGTTCAGCCCCCAGCGTTACCAGATGCAGATCGACCGTCTCAAGGACCTGGGCTTGCAGTGGGTACGCCTGGACCTGCATTGGGATCGGTTGGAGCCGGTGGCTGATCAGTACCAGGTGGCCACGCTGGACGAACTGGTGGCCAAGTTGCAGGACAACCAGCTCAAGTCGGTCTTCTACCTGGTGGGTTCGGCGCCCTTCATCACCACCGCGCCCGTGGGTGCACCGTATCAGGACCAGTACCCGCCCAAGGACCCGAATGTGTTCGCGATCCGCATGGCGCTGTTGGCCCAACGTTATCCCAGCGTTGATGCCTGGCAGGTGTGGAATGAACCGAATCTGCTCGGCTTCTGGCGCCCCGTGGCCGACCCGGCCGGCTACGCCGCCCTGCTGAAAAGCAGCGCAGCGGCCCTGCGTGCGGTCAACCCGAATAAACCAGTGGTGGCGGCTGGCCTGGCGTTTTTCAGCGAGATGCCCAACGGCCAGACCATGCTCGGCGCCTTCGATGCCCTCGGCGTGCCCAGCCTGAACACCGTGATGTCCTATCACCCTTACACCCAGTTGCCCGAAGGAAACGACCCCGCCAACCTGGACTTCGTCGCCAAGACAACTGCGCTCAACCAAAAACTGCGCAGCAATGGCGTCAAGACGCTGTGGAGCACCGAATGGGGCTGGTCAGCGTACACGGGGCCCAAGGAAGTCCAGGACATCATTACCCTGCAAGGCCAGGCCGACTATGTGCTCCGCCGCCTGGCCCTGATGAGCGCGATGGATTTCGACAAGATCTTCCTGTTCACCTTGAGCGACCTCGACCAGCGCGCCAGCGTGCGCGACCGTGCCTACGGCTTGCTCGACCTCGATGCCAAGCCAAAACCGGTCTATACCGCACTGAAGCATTTTCTCGACGTCAGCGGACCGCAATTGACGCCTGGCGACCCACCCGCCGCCGATCAACTGCCCGAGGGCCTGTTCAGCATCGGATGGACCCGCGCCGATGGTCGCAAGCTGTGGTTCTTCTGGTCGGCAAAAGGCGGTAATGCGCACCTGCCGGACCTCGCCAACGCCACCCTGTATGACCCGCTGCGCGGCACGCAAACCCCAGTGAGCGGCACCAACGGCTTGACCGTTGCGGTCAAGCCGAACCTGCAAATTCTGTTATGGGATTGAAACCCGTCATGCGCATTTTATGGATCCTGCCCTACTCACCCTGGCCCGCCACCAGCGGCGGCAAGACGCGTCAGTTCCACCTGCTGCGCAGCCTGGCGGCCCGGGGGCATCGGATCACCTTGCTCCTGCATGACAAACACCCGGTATCGCTGACCGATCGCCAGGTACTGGAAGCCTTTCTCGAGCAATTGATCATCTTGCCCCGCCGCCCACTGCGCAGCGTGAAGACCCTGGTGGCCGGACTCTTTGCACCCTACCCCTTGCTGGCCAGCGTGAATGGGCTGTCGGGGGCGTTGCAGGACCGATTCAACCAACTGCTCAATGAGCACTGGGATGTGGTGCAAATAGAACACAGCTACAGCTTCCAGCCGTATGAAGACGCCCTGGTGCGCAAACCCCAGCCCTTCGTGCTCACCGAACACAACGTGGAATCGGCCCTGGGCGCGGCCACCTATGACCGCCTGCCGAGCTGGGCGCTGCCGTTCATTCGCTACGATCAATGGCGCTATATGCGCTGGGAACGCCGGGTAATGCGCCAGGCTACCCAGGTAGTAGCAGTAACCGACAGCGATGCACAGGTGATGCAAGGCATCGCCGGCAAACCGGTGCCGGTGGTGGTCAATGGCGTGGACTGCGACCACTTTGCCGCCGCACACCCAGATCCATCGACACGCCGTGTACTGTTTCTCGGGAACTATGAGTACGCGCCCAATGTGGATGCGATCGAGTGGGCCCTGGATGAAATCCTGCCCAAAGTCTGGGAGCGCTGCCCGGATGCGCGCATGAGCGTGTGCGGTTTCGGCATGCCCGACAGCTGGCGCGAGCGCTGGCAGGACCCCCGCATCGAGTGGCAAGGCTTCGTGCCGAACCTGCTGAGCCTGCAATCGAGTTGTTCAGTGTTCCTGGCACCGTTACGCCATGGCGGCGGCTCCAAGCTCAAAGTGCTGGAAGCGCTGGCGGCCGGGCTGCCCCTGGCCAGCACCGAGCAGGGCGTGTCGGGCTTGGACCTGGTCGACGGCTTGGACTACCTCGCAGGGCAGACCGCCGCTGAACTGGCGAATGCTGTAGTACGCCTGCTGCAATTCCCCGCGGCCGCAGCGCCCATGGGCGAAGCCGGGCGCGCCTATGTGCGGCGAGCCCATGACTGGAGCGTGGCCGCCAGCCAATTGGAGCAGGTGTACGCCAGCCTGTCGCCGCTCACTCAAAAGGAGCCTGTATGCGTGTAGGCCTGGATTACCGCACCGTCGGCACCTCGCCGCAATCGGGTATCAGCCGCCAGGTGTATGCCCTGGAAAGCGCCTTGCGTGCCTTGCCGGGTATCGAATTGGAACGGTTTACCGTGGCCCCGCTGGGCGACCAGACACGCTTGCAGGCCCACTGCCCGACCTGGGGTTGCGCGAAGACGGCGATGCATCAGCCACAGAATCGCCTGCGTTTCGAAGCCGGCTTTTTACCCCGGGCCCTGCGCGAACAACAGATTGACCTGTACATCAGCACCTTCAATATGGGCTTGCCATTACCACCCAAGCCCAAGGGGCTGCGCACTGTGGTACTGCTGCACGACCTGTTCCAGATCACCTTGGACAACTACCACGCCAATCGCCTCAAGGCCCTGGTCTACAAGACCAGCGACCGGCTGTCGATTGCCTATGCGGTGCGCAGCGCCGACCGCGTGTGGACACCCTCCCAATACAGTGCCGATGAAACCGTACGCCTGTTTCCCCAGGCGGCGGGCAAGGTGCGTGTGCTGCCTAATCAGGTGGATGGGTTCAATGAGCCGGCAGCAGACCTGTCTGATCGCCACTTACCCGAAGCCTTCTGGCTACTGGTGGGCACTCGCGAGTTGCGCAAGAACGTACCCTTTCTGGTGAAGGCCTGGCAGCAGGCGCGGCAGCAATCACCCGCTGTACCGGAATTGGTGCTGGTGGGCAGCCTTGAGCATTTGCCCGAAGCACAGCGCGGGCTACCGGGAATTCGCGCACTCAGTGGTGTCACCGATGCCCAACTGCAGGCGTTGTACCGCCAGGCGTCCCGTGTATGGCAGCCCTCCTACGCGGAAGGGTTTGGTTTACCGGTGATTGAAGCGCTGAGCGTCGGCACACCTGTGGCCGTGGCCAGCGGTACCTCGCTGGATGAAATCACCCCGCCGTCGGCGCCGCGGTTTTCCCCGACCGATGGCCCGGCGTTGGTGCAACTGATGCTGAGCCTGGGCGAGCGCAGCGACGAGTCTTCTGCAGAACAACGCAAGCAATGGGCCGAACGCTACAACCCAAACGCCTATCGTCGGCGCCTGGCCGAACTGATCGAGGAACTGAAATGAGACTCTCCCTGGCAAGCCTCGTCGCCATCCTCTTCGGCGTGCTGTTTGGTGCAGCCGCCCTGGCGCTGTCACCGGCCAAGGCCTTTCTCGCTGTGATGGGTGTTGCGGCAGCCGTGACCATCCTGCGCTTTCCCTTCTGGGGCTTGTTGCTGTTTGCCTTGGTCGCGACCTTCATGCCCTACTCCACCCTCAACCTGGGCATCCGCAGCACGGTAAGCGAAGCCATCCTGGCGCTGACCTGGGGCGCCGTGCTGTGGCACAGCTTCCTGTCACGCCTGCCCGATGCACCGCGCCTGGCACGCCGGCCCACCGACCAGATGCTGCTGTGGCTGATGCTGTTCAGCGTGTTCCCGTTTATCGTTGGCCAGGTGAGCATCCACGCCGAAAGCAGCGGCGTAGCCAACTGGCTGCGCTGGTTGTTGAACCTGTCGGGGGTGTTCCTGGCCGCCAAGCTGCTGGTGGACTATAAACGCCGCGAAAGCCTGGTGATCGCCTTGCTGCTGGGCACTCTGGCGATGCTGGTGATGTCGATCGCCGTGTTCGTGCGCACGCGCTCCGGGGCAGGGATTGCGCCGATTCTCGCCCTTCTCAACTACGGCAACTTCGACATGTTGAAATTCGGCCTGGAAGCCATGTCGTCGCGCATGGGTTCACCGTGGATGCACCCGAACGCCATCGGCGGGATCATGGCGCTGTTGCTGCCCCTGGCGTTCTGTTACGGCATGACCGAACAAGGTTTCAAACGTGCGCTGGGCCTTGGCGTGGCGTGCCTGGGAGCGGCGGCGTTGCTGTTGGCCAGCAGCCGTGGCGCGATGGTCAGCCTGGCGCTGGTATTGATGTGGATGGCCACCCGTCGCGTGCCTTACACCGGACGCTTGTTGATGATCGGCGCGGCGTTGACCGTGGCCTTGGTAATGGCCTATCCACCGCTGCAGGAACGCTTGGCGACGATCTTTTCGTCGAGCAACGCCAGCACCGAAGTTCGTTTTGATGAATACCGCATGTTCCCCCAGGCCATGGTGGCGTATCCGTTCGGCATTGGCTTCAAGGTTGACCCTCCGGTACCGGGCACACACTTGCTGGGGATCTCCAACCTGTGGCTGAACTTTATCTACAAGACCGGCATCGTCGGCATGCTGCTCTTTATAGCCGTTACGGTGCGTTGGTGGCGTGAAGCCAGGCCGGAAAAAGGCCCGATCCGCCTGACCAAGGACAATGCCCTGTGGCTGGGCAGCACGGCAGGAATTCTGTCGGCGCTGGTCAGTGGGTTATTTGACCACTACTTCAGTTTTGCCGTCGTGATGGTCGCGCTGTTCTGGCTGATGGTTGGGATCAATGTGCTGGAAGCACGGCGCTTGTTCCCAGCGCGCCTGCCACAGGTCAAGACTGTGGTTTTTCGCAAGCCGCTGCTTGATGGCGCACGCCCCTGATGCTCGGTTCTGCAGTATGGCTGACCCTGGCGACCCTGCTCGGCCTGTGCCTGGGGTTCGCACGCGAATGGTTACTGGTGGCGGCCTGGAGCGCGGGGGAGCGCAGTGATGCGTTCTTGATCGCGCTGTTCTTGCCCGAGGCGCTGCGAATGTCGCTGGCCGGTGGCGTGTTGAGCGCCGCCGCGTTGCCGCTCTACTTGCAGCGCAAGGACAGCGAGCGCCTCGATTGGCTGGCCGTGTTGTTCCCGGCATTGCTGTTGGTTGCCCTGCTGGTCAGTCTGCTGCTGATGCTGTCAGCCCCCTGGCTGGTGCAGGTACTGGGCCCAGGGCTGGCGACCAGTGCCACCGCCCTGGCCGCCAGCAATTTGCAGGTCGTGGCCTGGTGCGTGCCAGGCTTGATGCTGCATGCACTGTTCAGTATTCCCTTGCAGGCCAGCGAGCGTTTTGTGCTGGCAGGGCTTGGCTCGTTGTTGTTCAACCTGCCGCCGGTGGCCTATCTCGCTTTGGCCGGCACGGCCAGTCAACCCCATAGCCTCGCCTTGGCCTGTCTCGCCGGTAGCCTGTTGATGCCTTTGGCGTTGTTGCCGTCGATTTGGCGTCAGGGCTGGCGGCCGTGGCGCATGCAGCTGGCGGTTGCCCCCCTGCGGGAGTTGGGCCAGCGTATAGGCCCGCTGTTACTGAGCAACGGCGCCAGCCAGGGCTTGGCTTTGATAGAACGCCTGGTGGCGTCGCTGCTGGGGGAAGGCGCGGTGACCTGGGTCAACCTGGCCCGCAAGCTGATGAACCTGCCGCTGATTGCGCTGATGAGCCTCAACCAGGTGCTGCTGGGCATGATGAGCCGCCGCCAGGGCGATGAACGCCTGGCCCTGCTCAAGCGCGGCCTGGAAACCGCCAGTGTGCTGACGCTGCCGGCCGGCGTCGGCCTGGTGGCGGCGGCGCCCAGTCTGGTGGCGTTGCTGCTGCCCAAGCAATCGGTTGATTCGCCTCTGCCACTGTTACTGGCATGGTTTGCCGTGCCCTTGGTGTTTGGCGCATGGAACGCCCTGCTGGCGCGCTATGCGTATGCCGCGGGCGATACGCGCCAGCCGCTGCGTTGTGAATTATTGGGCAGCCTGGTCAACGTGCTGTTGCTCTGCGCACTGCCGTTTGCATTTGGCCTGGCCGGTATTCCGTTGGCGGCGTTGGCTGGGGTGATCTGCACCGCACTGCTGCTGATGCAGCGCCAGGGGCTGCTCACGGCACTGCCTTGGGCGCGGCACTGGCTGCTCGGCACGTTGATGCTGGGGCTGGCGGCGCTGGTGTTGTTTGGGTTGCAAGACGTATGGCTGCAATTGGGGTTGAGTACCCTGGCAGGTGCTTTGGTGTTGCTGGGCATGGGGCTGTGGCTTAGGCCGTGGCGCAAGGCGTGAATGATCGTTCGGGAAGACTTAGATGAAACATCGCTGGATTCAAATGGATATCGCCAAGGGCATTGGTATCCTGATTATTGTGTATGGTCACAGTTGGTTCGTCGCCACCTCGCTGGACTTGATGTACCCGATCCTGGCGTCGTTCGTGCTGCCGTTGTTCTTTTTCCTGTCAGGGGTGTTCTTCAGGCCCGAGCAACCGTTCGTGGAGATGGCGGTGCGCAAGGCCGATGGCCTGCTCAAGCCGTTTTTTTTCACCATGCTGCTGTACGTGATCGTACGTGACGTACTGCGGGGGCAACCGCTGCTGCCGGATATAGGCGGCGTGCTGTATGCCTCGGTGGACACTATCCCATGGCAAGCGCTGTGGTTCTTGCCACACTTCTGGGTGGCGATTCTATTCAGCTGGCTGATGCTGCGGCTGATCCAGCGCTTGAAGCTGCCCCTGTTGGCCGCCTGCATGCTGATCGGCGTGCAACTGTTGCTAGGCATCTGGACGCTGCAATGGTTCTGGCAGATACCGGTGAGCGTCGGTGACCACACCTGGACGTTGCCCGGCCTGCCCTTCAGCCTCGACGTCACGCTGATCAGCAGCACCTACTTCATCTATGGCTACCTGCTGCGCGATTGGCTGCGCCGGCATGAAGGTTCGTTGCTGACCCTGTTGATCTCGGTGGTGCTGTTCGCCGCCGTGTTCATTTACAGCCACGACACCATGGACTTGGCCCAGCGACGCTACGACCACTGGCTGTGGACCAGCCTGCTGGCAGTGATCGGCGTGTACATTTGCTGGGCGCTGGCGCGGGTGTTGATGGTGTCGGCGCTGCTCACCCGAGTGATGACCTATATCGGCCAGTCCACCCTGATTCTGTTGATCTTCCATGGCGAAATCCAGCACAAGACGTTTGACCTGATGGAGCGCCTGGGCCTGCATCCGTTCATGGCGGCATGTGTAGGTCTGGTGGTGGCACTGTTGGTGCCGTTGCTGATCGGGGAAGTGATCAAGCGGGTGGCGTTCTTGCGATTTTTCTATTTTCCGTTTCCGGTGCGCAAAGCGCCTAAACCGTAAAAGCACTACAGGACTAATGGGGAAGCGGGCTTGCTTGCCACAACAAGCCAGCTCCCACATGGGTCATGTAGTTAATCATCAAGTTGCTGAGGCGCCGACTTGCTGATGGGTTTGCCAGGTTTGGCCCCCTTGGCCGGCGCAGCAGGTGCGGCAGGCTCAGGTTCTGCCACGGCAGCTGCTTCTTTTTCTGCCATCGGCATCTGGTCGATGGCGCTGAAGAATTCCTTCAGGTCGAGGCTGTCCGGCGGCACGGTTTTCTCGAGTTTTTTCTCGCCGTCCTTGCCGACCAGAATCACTTTGGTGCCGCTGCCGACGCCGAGCTTGAGGGCACGGATCAGTGCGTTGGTTTCAGGCGGCGTGAGCTTTTTGCTGTCTTTGGGATCCTTGGCGAACTTCTCCCCTTCGGCACCAATGCTGCCGAACTTCACGGTGTAGAACACCATGCTGCGCTCTTCGAAGGCCTGCTTGGTGGCAGCCTCTTCCAGTTGTTTCTTCAGCGTTGCCAGTGTCGGGTTTCCAGCATCAAGCTCCACGACCACCAGGGGGCGCGTCTTGCCCAATTCCTGCTTGAGCGGATTATCATCAGCGGCCAACAAAGGCCCCGTAAAAGCCATCAAGGTAGCCAGGGTCAGCGACCGGATGAGCATGCGCACCTCCTTTGAATTCCATGCAGGGTTCTTGAGTTTCATGTCTGCGACAGCCAAATTCAAGGATGATTCCTACACCACTTTGAGAAGCGTAGGTCAGGAAGCCCGCTACGCAAGGGCTTGGACAGTGGCCTGGTCATTGTTTCTTCCGGTTACGAGACCTTCCACTGCGGCCAATGCCGGGCAAAAACGGGGGCCACGACAGGGTCAGCGTCTACCCGCTCCAGGCTCTGCGCAAAGCCCGGCGCCAGGTTGCCGAGCACCTCGCGCGCGTCGTCCCAACGCGACACCGCTGCCGCCATGATGCCCAGTGCATTCGGCGCGTTGCTCGGGGTAAACAGCTGGCCGGCAAACTGATCGGCAAACACGACCCAAGCCTGGTGCAGGTAGCGCCGTGTGCCGCTGACCAGTTGCGCTTGCTGCGCCTCATCGGCATTGCCCAACCAGCGTTGCGGGTAATCGATGATACCGATCGCCGAATAGCAGTTGGCGGCGATATACAGCAAGCCACGCAGGATCTGCGCACGATCGCCAGCCAGCAACTCGGCCTTGGGATACTCCAGGCCCAGGTGGATCAGGATCGCGGCGCTTTCGGTCAGTACCTGGCCATTTGGAGTGACCAGGGTGGGGATCTGCTTGAGTGGATTGATTCGTGCAAGCGCGTCGCTACCCTCGCCGTCCTGCCAGGAACTGGCCTGCACGCGATGCCACGGCACTGCGCAGCGTTGCAGGGCAATTTCGATCATGCAGGAGCCGGATTCGTCGGTGCCATAAAGGGTGTACATGGGCGTTTCCTCCTGAGCGATGGGCAATATCGAGCCTGTGGTCGGGTACCTAGAATAGCCCCATCTGCCCGCCTACCAGGGTACCGAAATCGTCATTCACGAACGGCAGGATTGCGTCAGCCACGGGCTGCAATTGGCGCGTGACGTAGTGGTCGTAGTCGATGGGTGCCCGCCGCACTTCCAGCGGTTCCGGGCCGTTGACACTGATCACGTAGCTGATCCAGCCACCCCGCTGGTACTGACGCGGGCGGCCCAGGCGATCGTTGTACTCGTCTGCCAGGCGCGCGGCGCGTACGTGGGGCGGGACGTTGCGTTCGTAGTCGTGCAAGGGCCGGCGCAGGCGTTTGCGGTAGATCAAAAACTCATCGAATTCGCCGCTCAAGGTACGCCGCACATAGTCGCGTATGTAGTCTTGATGGGGTTGGCGATGGAAGATGCGTTGGTAGAGTTCCTGCTGGAATTGCCGGGCCAGGGGCGACCAGTCGCTGCGCACGGTTTCCAGGCCTTTGTAGACCATTTCTTCGCTGCCATCTTCGCGCACGACCAGGCCGGCATAGCGCTTTTTGCTGCCCTCCTCGGCGCCACGAATGGTCGGCATCAGGAAGCGACTGAAGTGGGTTTCGTATTGCAGTTCCAGGGCGCTTTGCAGGCCGTACTCGTTGCTCAGGTGCGCGCGCCACCAGTCGTTGACGTGCTGCACCAGCGCCAGGCCGATGCGATTGGCGTCCTGCGCAGAGTGCGCGCTGCCCAGCCAGACGAAGGTGGAGTCGGTGTCGCCGTAAATCACCTCGTACCCTTGGGCCTCAACCAGGGCGCGGGTCTGGCGCATGATCTGATGCCCACGCAGGGTAATCGAGGACGCCAGCCGGGTGTCGAAGAACCGGCAGCCGCTGGAGCCGAGCACACCGTAAAAGGCGTTCATGATGATCTTCAGTGCCTGGGACAACGGCGCATTGCGCTCGCGCTTGGCCTCTTCGCGGCCTTCGGACACCCGCGTGACGATGGACGGCAGGCAATGCCGGGTGCGGGAGAAGCGCGCTCCGCGAAAGCCTTCCACCGAATCGCTGTCGTCGGGATGCTTGAGGCCTTCGATCAAGCCCACCGGGTCGATGAGGAAGCTGCGGATGATCGACGGGTAAAGGCTTTTGTAGTCCAGCACCAGCACCGACTCATAGAGGCCTGGACGCGAGTCCATGACAAAACCGCCGGGGCTGGCTTGGGGCGGTTTGTCGCCCAGGTTCGGTGCTACAAAACCCTGGCGGTGCATCAACGGCATGTACAGGTGGGTGAAGGCGGCCACGGAGCCGCCGTTACGGTCGGCCGGCAACCCGGTGACGCTGGCACGTTCCAGCAGGAACTTGAGCAGCTCGGTCTTCTCGAAAATCCGCGTGACCAGTTCGCAGTCCTTGAGGTTGTAGCGCGCGAGGGCAGGCTTGTCCTCGGCAAACATGCGGTTGATTTCGTCCATGCGCTGGTACGGCGTGGAGATGTCCTTGCCTTCGCCGAGCAGGGTTTGTGCAACGTTTTCCAGGCTGAAGGATTCAAAACTCCAAGTGGCCGAACGCAGCGCTTCGATACCGTCGATGATCAGTCTTCCTGCCGCCGCCGCAAAGTAGTGATTGCGGCTACCGTGTTCGCGCCAGGCCATTGATTCCCCGCCACGTCCCAGCAACAGCGGCACGTTCAGGCGTTGGGCGTGTTCGTGGAGTACGCGCAGGTCGAACTGCACCACGTTCCAGCCGATGATCGCGTCGGGGTCAAAAGTGGCCAGCCATTGGTTGAGGTGTTCGATCAGTTGAGCGCGGGTGTCGCAATAGTCGAGCTTGAAATCCACGGCTTCGGTTTTGTTCGGCGGGCCGAGCATGTACACCTGGCGTTCGCCACAGCCTTCAAGAGCGATGGAGTAGAGATCGCCCTGGGCGGTGGTCTCGATGTCCAGGGACACCAGCTTCAAGGGAGGACGGTAGTCGGGGGCGGGCTTCATTTGCGCGTCGAGCAAGGTGCCGCTTGCATCAGCGGTGCCACCGAACCAGACAGGAGCGGTGATAAAACGCTCCATCATGTAGCGCTCCGGAGGGCGCACGTCACCTTCGTAGACATCGACCCCGGCAGCGCGCAGGCGCTTCTCGATGTCCATCAACTGGCGGTGCTGGCGGGCGTAGAGGCCCAGAACCGGGCGGTGATGAAAGTCGCATAGCTGCAAGGGGCGCAACTCGAGATCGCGCTCCCCCTTGAGCAGCCAATCGAGTGGCTTGCGATGGGCCTCTGGGATGAAAACCACCGAGGTCTGCACGGGTAGGCGAATGCACCTTGGCCCTTGGTCGGTGGCTAGCCAGAAGCTGACCTCCGTACCCGCCGGGGTATCGCGCCAATGCCGGGTCAGGACAAAACCCTGCTGTAGATCCACCGTACCGCACCTCAGGAATCGCTTTCAGGGCGTGATTCTACTCGGCATCCGTGCAAACGCCACCACCGACCGC
Source organism: Pseudomonas sp. Pse35 (assembly GCF_024519715.1). Classification (NCBI taxonomy): domain Bacteria; kingdom Pseudomonadati; phylum Pseudomonadota; class Gammaproteobacteria; order Pseudomonadales; family Pseudomonadaceae; genus Pseudomonas; species Pseudomonas sp. Pse35. Next base: position 73,073 of record NZ_JALJRP010000027.1, read on the forward strand.
TATGTGCATGAAGGCCAGCAAATCAAGAAAAGGCATCGAGCTGAACGTGCTTTGTGAGCCCGTCAGCGGCCTGTCTGCCTAGGGGAGTGAAGACTGCCCTCCGGTGTGCGCCATCACTTTGTTGGGGGCTTGCTCAGATAATTTTCGATATTGCCCATTTGCTCATCCCAGCCACGGGAGTTCATTTTGAAGGCTTTCTGACGCCGCGCTTCGGGCACCTTGTCAAAACCGGACTCAACGACCCGCAACAGAATGCCTGGAGCGCGATCTTCAATCGTGAACTCCACCAGCGTCGGCTCCTCTTTGTCGTAGTCGACGCCATCTTCCACTGCAAAAGGATGCCACCAGAAGGAAAACAGCGTTTGGGGCAGGATACGTTCGATCCGGGCCTTCCATACGACATGTTCATAACCTGGATAGGTAATCGGCGCTTCGATGGTTTCCCCAGCCACAAAAGTTTTACCCTTAAGCGCGATACCGAACCAGTGTCCAAATTGCTCGGCCTGCGTGAGAGCCTCCCAGACCTGTTTACGTGACGCATTGAGCAGGACTTTACGTTCGATGCGATCTAATACGTGCATAAGTCACCTCCTTCATTGAACAGTAGGCGACATCAATCAATGCGCAACCTTGCGTTGTGCGCGATGATGATGACCCCCTCCTTGCCTGGCCATAGGTTATGACTGACCCACTGAATGGAAGTTGCTTGTGCAAAGGCGTGCGCTACCAAGTGGACAGCCTGGACATGCCCATCAGCCACTGCCACTGCGAAAGCTGCCGCAAGGCACACGCGGCAGCATTTGTTGCCACGGCCGGGGTGATGCGTGAGCATTTTCGCTGGACGCAGGGTGAAGAGCTGCTGTCGTCATTTGAATCTTCACCGGGCAAACTCAGACATTTCTGCTCGCGCTGCGGCTCACATCTGATCGCTGAACGTGGGCATCAGCCTCACGTGATCGTGCGGGTGGCGACGCTGGATGATGATCCGCGCGTCAGGCCCACCTCGCATATCTGGACGGCCCATGAAGTGCCCTGGCTGGCCTATGATGGCGTAGCACGCTGGGATGAGTGGGAGGTTTGAGTCAAACCCTTGGATCGCCGGGCGCCTTGGCCGGCGCTGCATATTGCGGCTTGAGATGGCCTTCCTGGTCGAGCAGCCAGGCATCCATGATCTGTCGCACCACAGGCCCGGCTACACGGCCGCCGGCCTCACCGTTTTCGATCATGACTGAAATCACGATTTTCGGATGTTCGGCCGGCGCAAAGCCGACGAACAAGGCGTTATCGCGATGCCGCTCCAACGTCTTGTTGCGGTTGTAGCGCTCACCCTGCTTGATCGCCACCACCTGGGCGGTACCACTCTTGCCGGCGATGCGGTATTGCGCGCCTTGCGCTGCCGCTCGGGCGATACCGCGGGGATCGTGCATCACTAATTGCATGCCATGGTTGACCTGTTCCCAGTCACGCGGGTCCTTGAGGATCACGTTGGGCATTGGATGCTCATCCACCGGTGGCACACTATTGATTGTCTTGGCCAGGTGCGGTCGGTTCCATACGCCTTTGTTGGCGATCAATGCAGTGGCCTGGGCCAATTGCAGAGGTGTTACTTGCATGTAGCCTTGGCCAATGCCGAGGATCACGGTTTCGCCTGGGAACCACGGCTGGCGTCGGGTTGCACGCTTCCAGGCCTGGGATGGCATTAAGCCGGCAGACTCTTCGAACATATCCAGGGACACTTTCTGACCCAGGCCGAACTCGGCCAGATAGTCGTGCAGGCGATCGATCCCGAGCTTATGGGCCAGATCGTAGAAGTAAGTGTCGTTGGAACGCATGATGGCCGCGTCCATGTCCACCCAGCCGTCACCACTGTGGTTCCAGTTTCGGTATTTATGGTCAAAGTCTGGCAACTGATAGTAACCCGGGTCGAACACTCGGGTTTGTGGAGTAACAACGCCACTGTCAAGACCGGCGATGGCCACTTCCGGCTTGATGGTTGAGCCCGGCGCATAAAGCCCGCGTAACACGCGGTTGAACAGCGGTCGGTCAATGGAGTCGTGTAGCGCAGCGTACTCCTTGAAGCTAATGCCTGTGACAAACAGGTTCGGATCGAAACTCGGTTTACTGACCATAGCCAGTACTTCACCGGTCTGCGGGTCCAGGGCGACCACCGAACCACGACGGTCACCCAAGGCCTCTTCGGCAGCTTCCTGTAGCTTGACGTCAAGGCTCAGGACGATGTTTTTGCCAGGGATCGGATCGGTGTGCTTGAGCACGCGCAGCACACGGCCCTGTGCGTTGGTCTCTACCTCTTCATAACCGACATGGCCATGCAGTTCAGACTCGTAAAAACGCTCGATTCCGGTTTTGCCGATAGATTGGGTACCGCGGTACTCCACCGAATCAAGGGTCTTGGATTCCTTTTCGTTAATACGACCGACGTAGCCAATGGAATGGGCAAAGTGCGCGCCCAGGGGGTAGTGGCGAACGAATTGTGGTTCCACGTCCACCCCAGGTAGACGGAACTCGTTGACGGCCAAAACGGCGATCTGCTCTTCGGTCAACTCGTAGAACAACGTGACGGGAACAAACGGGTGGCGGGCCTGCTTGAGCGCCTTATCAAACACCGCACGGTCTTCGGCTGGCAGATGCAGCAGATTGACGATTTCGTCCAGTTCACCCTTGAGGTCGGCTGTGCGCTCACGGGTGATGGTCAAGTTGTAACTCGGGCGGTTGTCGGCCAGGACTACACCATTACGGTCATAGATCAAGCCGCGAGTCGGTGTGATGGGCAGTACGTGGACCCGGTTGTTTTCCGAAATTGTTGAGTGGTAGTCGTACTGCACGACTTGCAAAAAATACATACGCCCCACCAAGGCGCACGTGATCCCAATTACCAGCAATGCGCAGGCAAACAAACGTTTGTTGACCAAACGGTTTTCTTTTTCGTGATCTTTGATAGGTATTGGTTCAGGCATTTCTACAGCATCTCGTTGGAAAAGGTCGACGCCACATCCTGCGGATAAAGATCAATCCTTGTGAAAATGTGCTGCACCATAGCAAAAATGCAGAAACACTTTGTATCGAATTCCCTCAACGGCAGCTTATTTAATGTTGCTGAAAGCGCCGGAATTTTCGAGCGCCCAAAACAAAACCCCAACTGCTTTCGCAATTGGGGTTTCGGAATTTAATCTTGACGATGACCTACTCTCACATGGGGAAACCCCACACTACCAT
>NZ_JALJRP010000028.1:0-11190 GCF_024519715.1 Pseudomonas sp. Pse35
GCCTTTTGGTTACTTTTGGGCCTTTCCAAAAGTGACCCGCTGTAAGAGCGGAACCCTAAGTGGCCGTTACCGCAGGAATGGATATGTACACAATCCAATTGTGCTGACTGTCAGGCCGCAATCGCAGGCAAGCCAGCTCCCACATGTTCGACCCCGTGTTGTCAGGTAGAGACGCGTCGGCGTCGGGCCTTCATCGAAGGTCAGCCAGCCCCCTTCACTGCACGCTGATCATCAAAAAACACCTTCCTGCCATCCACCCGCTCAGACGCCCTGGGCACATTCACACCCTGGCCTTCCGGCTTTTCCACATACCAATAACAATGGCTGACCGCTCGAGTAATCCCCACATAGGCCAGTCGCAACACTTCGTCTCTCTGGGCATTGTCATAAGGCTCGCTGTCGCCATCCTTACCCAAGCCCGCCATGCGATACACCTGGTTCTTGTACGGCGAGCTGGTGACATGCTGACAATCGCCCAGCAAAAATACCGCGTCCGCCTGCAGCCCCTTGGCACTGTGATACGTCAGCTGTTTCAACCTACGCGCCTGAGGCGCCAAGCTAGAATCCACATTAATGACAGACTGAATATGTTCGCTAATCAATAACTTATCGCTACTTCTTCGATAAAGCATCAGGATCGAATCGCCCCGCTGATAATGCTCCAGCAACCGCTGCGCCAGTGCCGCGTCGTCACGTTCCAACACCGTGACGGGCACCAGCGTCTTGGGCTCGCCGCTGGCCCTGGCCTTTTTGCCGGGGATGGCCGGCGCGCTACGGACGATATGTTCGGCAGCGTCGATGATGTGCTGGTGGCTACGGTAGTTCTCCCCCAGCATCACGCGGGTGGTGCTGGGCGAAACGAACTCCTTGTTGAACTCCATAAAGTACTTGGGCGAACTGCCACGCCAGCCGTAGATGGATTGCCAGTCGTCCCCTACGCACAGCAACGATGAGCGTTGCGCACCTCGCCCGACGTGCATGGCCGGCCCGCGGCTGCGGATTTCCCGCAGGCTGGCGCGGATCCAGGACACGATCTGCGGCGATACGTCCTGGAATTCATCGATCATCAGGTGCGACATCGGCCGCAGCAAGGGATCACTCAGCAGCTTGAGGTTCTCAGGGGTGTTTTCACCAAACAGGGAAAACATCCGGTTGTAGGTCATGATCGGCGGCGACTGCTCCAACAGGTGATCTTCCAGGGCCTTCCAGAAGATGCTCAGGGCCTCGAAGAACAGCCGGTCCGGGTCGTCCTTGGCGAAGCTCATCTGGCCAACCGCCGTAGGCACATCCAGGCCGAGGTTCTCGATAAACCCGGCCGCCATGACAAAACTGTCCAACAGGGGGGCCGAAGCGAGTTCACCTTTAACCTTGTAATCAAAGCCCGGCCCGGCCGTGGCATCGCCACCCAGGCTGCTCAAAAGACGCTTTGAAGATTCGTAATTATCCAGCCATATCAGTGGCTTATTACAGAAAGCTTGAAACAACGTGCGCTTTACCGCCCATTCCGCGCGCACCGAGAGTTTCGAGTTCGGCCGACTGATTTGAGAATTTTCGCGCCCATCGAACCCGAGCACCACCCAGGCATCCAGCTCCCGGATGTAGCCGTGGCAATGAAATTGCCCGCCGTTGATTTCAAAGGTCTGACGGCTGGGTTCGATGCCCTTGATCGGCCAGGCACCGGCGCGAAACCATAGGTCTTCGATCACATCACAGAGTTCTTCATCGCGCTTGGCCGCCAATTCAGTCACGGCCATGCGCTTTTGCACGTCCGGATGATCGCGTTCTAGCTCTTTGAGCTGGAGACCATGACGGGCCAAGGGGGCAATCAACTCGCGAAAACGCTGATGGCGACCATACAAGCGGTGATAACAAGCGTTCATCTGCTGCCGCTGGGCGTCACTGATACGCAGGTCGAAGGCGTTGCTGTCGGCGTCTTCAAAACCATCGCTGAGGTTCTCAAAAGCCTGCAGCCGTTCAAAGCCCGGCAGGCTGCGCACCATGGGCAGGATGCGCGAGTGAAAGGTGCGCACCACCGCCTGGGCTTCCTTGCTGCCAAGGGGTTGGCCCCACAGGCTGAGAATTTCCATGAGTTTGTTGATGAAGTCCTTGCGCGACTCGCGGGTGAACGTCACCACCGTCATCGAACTCAGTTCAAAGCCCAGGTAATGGCTGAGCAGCAGGATGCGCAGCACCAAGGACGTCGACTTGCCGGCGCCAGCACCCGCAATCACCGAGGTCGAGGGGGTGTCGCTGAAAATCATCTTCCATTGCGCCGCGCTTGGCTGCGCATGGGCTGGCAGCAGGCGCGCGACATCGGCCTTCATGCGCTTCTTCACCTCCGCGGTGAGCGGCAATCGCCAGTCGTCGAACAGGCTGTCATCTATGCTTGGTGCGCTGTGCTCATCAGGGCGAAAGTCACGAATCAGCAGGACTTGCCGGCCTTCCTCGATGCCATCAGCTTTACCCTCGCGGTAACCGTATTCAACGCCCGCCTCATGCCCACTGCGAAAACCGTCGGCCTGGCCATGTAACCAGGAAAACCTGTGCTGCGCGCGCAAACGGGTGAGGCCATGGCCGAACAGGCGCGCAGCCAGCCGTTTCAGCAGCGGCATTTCAGCCAAGGGGCGCAGTTCGGGGGGCAGATCAGGCTGTTGTTGCGACACGCGGACTCCTGCGGTGAGCTTGTTTTGACCAAGGCGCCATGGTCGCCGGAAACGCCGCTCAGTTCCAGCCAATTGCTTTGCTGTCATGCAGTTAGGCGATGAAGTGAAAGTGAACACCGGGAATAATCATCGAAAAAACGGATCATAAACCGGCATTTTTTACGCTTTTTATCGATCATGCGCTGCGGGATGATGGGCTCATCAACAGGAGACGATCATGCTTGAACTTCGACCTTTCACCAGCCTGGGCGGCGCCCACCATGGCTGGCTTGACGCTCATCACCACTTTTCCTTTGCCGAATACCACGACCCCCAGCGCATGCACTGGGGCAACCTGCGGGTGTGGAACGACGACATCATCGCCCCCGGCAGCGGCTTTCCCCAGCACTCACACCGCGACATGGAAATCATCACCTACGTGCGCGAAGGGGCGATCAGCCATGCCGACAACTTGGGCAATAAAGGCCGCACCGAAGCCGGCGATGTGCAGGTAATGAGCGCGGGAACCGGCATTGCCCACAGCGAATACAACCTGGAGGCCACGCCAACCAAGATCTTTCAGATCTGGATCATTCCCAATGAAGCCGGCTTGCCACCATCCTGGGGCGCCAAACCGTTTCCGCAAGGCAACCGCGAGGGCTTTGTGACGCTGGCCAGCGGCAAGGCTGGCGACAGTGAAAGCTTGCGGATTCGTGCCGATGCACGCTTGGTGGCCGCGAACCTGAAGGCCGGGGAAAGCGCGGAGTACCGGTTGGACAGCGGTCGCCGTGCCTACTTGGTGCCAGCCACGGGCGTGATTGACGTCAATGGTGTGCGGGCACAGGCGCGGGACGGCGTGGCGGTTGAGGATGAACAAGTGTTGCGGGTGACCGCAATCGAGGACAGCGAAATCGTGCTGGTGGACCTGGCCTGATCATGTAGGAGCGAGCTTGCTCGCGAAGAACTCACCGGCACCGCGTTCACTCAGGAAGCACGCGTTATCGTTGACGTTTTTCGCGAGCAAGCTCGCTCCTACATACAGTGTCAGTTATTGGCTGATTGCGCCGTCTACCAACACCTGCGCTTCTTCCACCAGTTGCTTGAGGTGTTCTTCGCCGATAAAGCTCTCGGCGTAGATCTTGTAGATGTCCTCAGTGCCCGAAGGCCGTGCGGCAAACCAGCCGTTTTCGGTCATGACTTTCAAACCGCCAATTGCCTGGTTGTTGCCCGGCGCATGGCTGAGGATCTGTTGAATGCTCTCCCCGGCCAATTGCGTGGACGTCACCTGCTCCGGTGATAGTTTGCCCAACAGGGCTTTTTGCGCGGGAGTGGCCTTGGCATCGACGCGAATGGCGAACGGCTCACCCAGGGCATCGGTCAAGCCACGGTAGATCTGGCTTGGGTCCTGGCCTTTGCGCGAGGTCATTTCCGCGGCCAGCAAGGCCGGAATCAGGCCGTCCTTGTCGGTACTCCACACGCTGCCGTCCTTGCGCAGGAACGAGGCACCGGCGCTTTCTTCGCCGCCAAACCCCAACGAACCTTCAAACAAGCCATCGGCAAACCATTTGAAGCCCACCGGCACTTCGTACAGGCGACGGCCGATGCGCGCGGCGACGCGGTCGATCAGGCCGCTGCTGACCACGGTCTTGCCCACGGCCGCATCGGCACGCCAGTCCGGGCGGTTCTGGAACAGATAGTCGATGGACACCGCCAGGTAGTTGTTGGGCGCCAGCAAACCACCGGAAGGCGTGACGATGCCGTGGCGGTCGTGGTCCGGGTCGCAGGCGAAGGCAACGTCGAAACGCTCCTTGAGACCGATCAGGCTTTGCATGGCATAGCTGGAGGACGGGTCCATGCGAATCTGGCCGTCCCAGTCGACGCTCATGAAGCGAAAGGTGGCGTCGACCTCGGTATTCACCACCTCCAGGTTCAAACGGTAGTGCTCGGCAATCGCCGACCAGTAGCGCACCCCTGCTCCGCCCAGCGGATCCACGCCCAAGCGCAGGTCGGCGCTGCGGATCGCGTCCATGTCGATCACATTGATCAGGTCGGCCACATAGCTGTTGAGGTAGTCATGGCGATGGGTGGTGTCGGCCTTGAGCGCCTGGGCGTGAGTGATGCGCTTGACTCCGGCCAGCTTGTTGGCAAGCAGTTCGTTGGCCTTGGCTTCGATCCACTTGGTGACGTGAGTATCGGCTGGGCCACCGTTAGGCGGGTTGTACTTGTAGCCGCCACTTTGCGGCGGGTTGTGGGACGGTGTAATCACAATACCGTCCGCCAGGCCGCTGGTACGGCCACGGTTATAGCAGATGATGGCGTGGGAAATCGCCGGCGTCGGCGTGTACTCGTCGCCCTCGGCCAGCATCACGTGCACGCCGTTGGCCGCCAGTACTTCCAAGGCGCTGGCACCGGCTGGCGTCGACAATGCATGGGTATCCAGGCCGACAAACAAGGGGCCGGTAATGCCCTGAGCTTCGCGGTACAGGCAAATGGCCTGGCTGATAGCCAGCACATGCCACTCGTTGAAACTCAGTTCGAACGAACTGCCACGGTGCCCGGAGGTACCAAAAGCCACGCGCTGAGTGGAGATCGCTGCATCAGGCTGGCCGGTGTAATAGGCCGTGACCAGTCGCGGGATATCCGCCAGCAACTGGGCTGGTGCCGGCTTGCCCGCAAAAGGACTGATAGTCATGCATAAACCTCGCAAAGAAGGATTCGGAAAAAATGACAGTTTACTGGGACTTGGACTACTGCGCGACGGTATCGATCCGACGGCCTGAAGAGAAATTTCATACGCTACAGCCTGATCGGCTGTCAGGCCGCTATCGCAGGCAAGCCGGCTCACACATTGGATAGTTGTAGGAGCGAGCTTGCTCGCGAAAAACTCACAGGCGCCGCGTTTATTCAGGCAGCGCGCGTTATCGTTGACGTTTTTCGCGAGCAAGCTCGCTCCTACTCGGTCTGCGCCTGCAGGAGCGTCTGCGCCAGCGTATCCAGGGCGATGTCCAGGTTGGGATGGCCGCTGAAGGTATGGCTCAAGCGCATATGCTGGTGATGCAAACCACTGAGGCTGAACAGTTCGCCTGGGGCAATCACCACCTGCTGGGCGAGCATGCGCTGAAACACCAGGCGCATATCCACCGGCGCCGTCGACTGCAACCAAAAACTCGCCCCGGCCACGGGCATGCGGTAATGCACACACCCTTGCATACGCGCATCCAAGCGGTGACTCATGGCGTGCGCCTGCTCATGCAGGCGCTGGCGCAGCGTGTGAAGGTGCTGGTCGAACCGACCGCTTTCGTACAGCCGCGCAATGGCGCGTTGACGAATGGCGGACAGTCGAAACGAACGCAGCAAGAACTGGCGTTGCAATTCATTGCTCATCTGCCGCGCCAGCAGGTAACCAAAGGGCGCTTCCGGGCCCAAAACCTTTTCGAACGAAGAAAACACGATCAGCCGCTCTGGGTTGACCAGGCTGCGCAAGGCCGATCCGGGCGGCGCAAAGCTCAGGTCACCAAAGGTATCGTTCTCCAGCAACCAGCAGCCGTGCTGGTCGAGCAGACGCGCTACGTGCAGCCGCTCGGGGTCGGTCATGGCGTTACCCGAAGGCATGCTGACCACGGATGAGAGCAGCACGAGGTGCACTGGTTCATGACGCAGCAGGTGCTCCAATGTGGTCAAGTCCGGGCGGCCGTCGGCACGCCAGGGCCATTCAATGACCCGCACGCCAGCGGCCTGTAGCAGGCGCAAGACCAGGTAATCGCACGGCGATTCAACTACCACCACCGTGCCTTTAAGGTCCAGGGCATCAACGAGAATTTCCAGAACGCCCTGAAGGTCGGCACCGATATACACCTCATCAGCTTGCCAACAATGGGTGGGCGACGCGGTATAACGTGCTGCCAATGCAGCACGCAACTCCCACACGCCACAAGGTTGCGACGGTTGCAGATGATGGGGATACCGGCGCACCAGTTGGCGCTCCAGCGCCAGCAACGCGCCATCGAGGGACCCCAACAGCGCCGGTTCATCATTGCTGAGCACAACCATCGCCGGGCGCCGGGCGGCTGTATACAAGCGCTCGAGCAAGTCCGTACCCGCCATGATGGGCATGGTTGCGGCCACGGGCCAGGCGAAGTAGCCGGACTTGGCCACCGAGTACACTCGCCCTTCTTTTTCCAACAGCGAGTAAGCGTACTGAATCGTCGAGATTGACACGTTCAACCGCGTCGCCAACTGGCGCAGGGACGGTAGCTTGACCGGTGCTTCCCGGCTGACTTCATTGATCAGGTTGATCATGTAGCGATACACCGCCTGATAGGCAAAGTCTGCCTGTCGCTCTCCCCTCAGGTTCATCGCTGATCACCAGTTTCCATAGGTGAATACACGCGACTAGCGTCCCGACATTTGAGTGATACGAGCCTTGGAACGCTTGAAACGAGGTTCACATACACGCGCACTGCGTTTGCCCGGCAGCGGGCATTTGCGGTACAGATGCTGCAACAACGGCAGCGACAACCCACTGATATCCGTCAGCCACTGGTGCAGCATGTCCGCGACGGGCTTGCCCTGCAGGGCCTTGTGGAGCTCGGGGAGCGCTACCAGCATGCCGGGATGGCATTGACGCAGGTAACCCTCCAGACGTTCGCCATGCTGGACGAAGGGCGCGAACACCAGGCAGGTCAATTGGCTTTCGTCCAGGCCAGAGAACGCCTGAGCACAAGCTGTAGCCAATAGCTGGCCCTGCAGAGCACACGCTTCGGTGATCAACGCAACAGGCACCTGTCTTCGATGCAGGTAGTCCGCCGCCTGACGCAGGAACCCTTCGACGCCATGTTCGTAGGAGAGTTCGCGCAGGCACTGGGCCTGCAACCCATGCAAATGCGCAATGAGCAAAGGGTTGGGGTAAGCAGGATGGCTGAAGTGGAACTCGAATGGGTCCCGCTTGTGGGCGAGGAATTGAGTGAGCAGTGGCGCGTGGGCAACGTCCACGTCGTCAAGCAGGTCGGCAATGCCGATATATGCCACATGACGGTGCCCGCCCCGGCCAGGACTCTCAGCGCCTGCGTAGTGCTCGCCATACAGGTGGCGGTAGCAACCGACACTCCATTCCTCCATGCGTGCAAACCATGCACTGAGCGACGACGGGTTACCAGGTGCGAATGTCAGGCCGGTTGCCAAGGCGCTTTTTTTCAGCCACGCGATATATTGGCTTTGCTTGCGCACCGAGTCGCCGCTGACCAGAGCATGCACACCGCCGCTCCAGGTGGCGACCCGCTGGTAGAAATCGCCGAGGGCCAAAAAAGTGTCGTTGCACAGGGTGGCGCGAATGTCTCCGGACGTCAGGTGCCCAATCATCAGCTTGTTGCGCCGGCTCACTTCACGCCCGGCACTGGCCGCAGGCCGTTGATGATTGAAGGGCAGCACTTCCTGGTTTTCCACTATCAACAGTTCCACCCGTGGGTCATCGTGGAAAAATAGCGCGCCGTAGCCGTGGTGCAGCGAATCGAGCGTGGCCTGAGTCATACCCGCGTGCCGCAACGTGGCCACGCGCAAATGAAAAGTCTTGGGTGCTCGCCCAGCAATGGTCAGTTGCGCAGCGCGCAGCATCGCCAAGGTGTAGCTGCTGACTGCGCCGCCGCCGTGCCCGATCAGTACTTTGTAATTCCCCACTTGCTCCATGCCACCGGCGGCCACCACGATTCGCTGGATCAGCAATTGAAGCACCGTACGTTCAGCACGGGTAAAGTGCCCCACTAAACGTTGCAAAACTTGCTGGTAAACATAGCTCATGGCTTGTTCGTGAATAGTGCTCATCGTTCTACTACCTGAGTTGAAATATTAGTTTCGAGCAACTACCACACAGGAGCGCTCGACCTATTACACTTGTAGGCTTGTCATCCGTTGCGCAGCACGACATGGATTCAACATTAGCACTCTGCAACAAAAGTGCAGGTACAACCAAAAGAACAGTCGAGGACTATCCCAGGGCGTGAACCACGTAGCTGCGCGCCTTACAGCGCCAAAGACCGCCAGCCTTAGGAAGGCTCCGACAACGTCCTACACTGCTTTAACTAAGAAATTAGAGAAGCATCCGACAAATATTAATCATCCACTCATCCTGGCTTCTTGCAAAACGACGGGGTGCACACTTTGTACTTTTCGAAAAAAAATCAGACCACCGTTAGTTCCGCAAGCGCGAGATGTTAATGCCCGGCATTCAATCATGGCTCAATCCTTGAGATGACAAAGAAGGCTCAATTATCGGCACTCAAACAATGATTAACAGATACAGAACAGCGTCGAAAAGCAGTTCAGATGGCCTGCCAACCCAACTTAAATGACGCCCACACAACAGCGCCGCACTGGATTTCAGGGCGGCGTAGGGCAATAACGGTATTGTTTACGGGGCGCAGCGCCCGTGCGGCGGCTCAACCCCGGTGCGGGTTAAGCCCTGTCAAATGGCGCATTTGCCTCATCAGCTCAGGCGCCGGAGTATTCATTTGCGAATACTCCTACAGCTCAAACAGCTTCAACCTGCAACGCCACCCGTTCGCGGCAAGGGCATTCATCCATGTATCGGTGCGCTTCGACGAACTGACTGAACGGAAATACCGTGGTTTTCAGTGGGACAAGCACACGGTCGGCGGTCAGCTGGTTGATATCGCGCAACGCACGCTGCAACGCCACCTGGTCCTGGATAATGCCCAGCTCCGGCTTGCCGGTGAAGTTGCCGATACAGTGCACAAAGAACTGAATGTTCTTCTGGAACGCCGCACAGGCCGGGAATGGCGTCTGGTTGCCACCTTGCAGGCCATACAGCACCAGGCTGCCACGCGGCGCGAGGACGTCACCGAGCAGCGACATCTGCGGGCCACCCAGGCCATCGAACACCACGTCGACGCCACGGTTGTCCGTGAACTTGTTGATCTGCATCAGCAGGTCCTGTTCTTCGGTAACGATGACCTTTTCCGCCCCGAGGGACAGCAGGTATTCACGTTCAGCACTGTCCTTGGTGGCGGCAATCACCCGCACACCCAGCGCCTTGCCCAACTGCACAAACGAAGGGCCGGCACAGTGGCTGGCGTCGGTCACCAGGGCAAACTGGCCCGGTTTGACCCGCGCCAGGTCCATATACGCAAAGTACGCGATGAGCAACGGCGTGTAATGCACGCTGGCTTCAATCGGGCTCAAGACATCCGGGTACCGGGTCAGGGCCGAACGGGGCAAGACGATCTGCTCGCCATACACCGGGTAATCATTGGGGCTCTCGGCCGGAAAACTGGCGACTTTATCGCCCACCGCCAAGTCATCCACGCCGTCGCCGAGGGCAACCACAACCCCGGCCATCTCATGGCCCAGGCCAGAAGGCAGGCGTGCATGAGAAGACGCCAGGTTCTGGCGCCACAGAATGTCGTACCAACTGATGCCGATCGCGTCGACACGCACCTGCACTTCGCCCGGTGCGGGCTGCGCGGCCGCATGCTCTTCGCATTTGAGCACCTCGGCCGGACCAAACTTGTGAAAACGGATCGTGCGGGACATCGCAAACCTCGTCAAAGTAACCTCTAATGCCATGAACTTTATCTGGGCTTTGGGGGTAAGACCACCGGTCACCATTAATAGTCGACATGCCTGTCATTGATTCCGCGAGCGAGGAACACACCTCAACTATCGTAGGAAAAATCAATTAGCCGGTGCAGAGTACCAGCCTTTCCCCGTAAGATTCATGCCGGTCATCCTTCTGAAGCGAACCTCAGGGGGTTGGTACGTGACCGCTCACATCAAGTTTGCTGACTCTTCCAGGACACAAGATGAACCGTAACGACCTGCGTCGTGTCGACCTTAACCTCTTGATCGTATTCGAAACCTTGATGCATGAGCGCAGTGTGACCCGCGCCGCCGAGAAATTGTTCCTCGGCCAGCCGGCCATCAGCGCAGCGTTGTCACGCCTGCGCGGGTTGTTCGATGACCCCCTGTTCGTGCGCACCGGGCGCAGCATGGAACCCTCGGCCCGCGCCGTGGAAATCTTCGCCCTGCTCTCCCCGGCCCTGGACTCGATCTCCACCGCCGTCAGCCGCGCCGCCGAATTCGACCCGGCCACCAGCACCGCCGTGTTTCGCATTGGCCTGTCCGACGACGTGGAGTTCGCCTTGCTCCCGCAGTTGCTCAAACGCCTGCGTTCCGAAGCCCCCGGCATTGTGCTGGTGGTACGCCGCGTCAATTACATCCTGATGCCCGGCCTGCTGGCCTCCGGTGAAATCTCCATTGGCGTCAGCTACACCGCCGACCTGCCCGCCAACGCCAAGCGCAAGGTACTGCGCCGCAGCCTGCCCAAACTGCTGCGCGCCGACAGCGTACCGGGCTCGCTGAGCCTGGACGACTTCTGCTCACGGCCCCACGCGCTTGTGTCCTTTGCCGGTGACTTGAGCGGGTTTATCGATGAAGAACTGGAAAAACTCGGCCGCAAGCGCCACGTAGTGCTCGCGGTGCCGCAGTTCAATGGCCTGGGCACGTTGCTGGCGGGTACGGACATTCTGGCCACCGT
>NZ_JALJRP010000028.1:11200-73945 GCF_024519715.1 Pseudomonas sp. Pse35
TATGCGGCGGAAGCGCTGACGTCAGCGGGTGGTTTGCGTGCCGAGGACCCGCCGTTGCCGGTGCGCTCGTTTGAGCTGCACATGGCGTGGCGGGGGTCGCAGGATAATGATCCGGGGGAGCGGTGGTTGAGGTCGCGGATTCAGATGTTTTTTGGGGATCCCGAAAGTTTATAGGGACCATGTGGCAGGCTGTTTAGCTGATCATTTCTGCCCCTTCTCATCCCTGGGAAACTCATCCACTCCATTCGACGACGCGGTGCACCGAGACCTCTTGGAAGCAGTTGACCGCGTCCTGGCCTTCTCCATGTTGGACTCTCAGCGTGCAGATATTCATGAGCGCTACAAATCGCGAGAAACCCGTCAACCGCAGGGCTTTCTCCCGCACAACCCCATCATGCGCTGGGTGTCTTGAGGCACGAAGACCAGCGGCGCCACGATCTCCCGCACGCCCGAACTGTCGGTCAGCGGCGCGGCGTTGCCCATTGTGATTTGCGACGCGGCCTTCATGACCCATGCGTCGACATTCGCGTCGCCCGAACCTGTGAGCATCGTTACTTTCGGCGTACCGCTGTCTGACGTGAAGCGATAGGACAGCCGCACGCTCTTCTTCTCGCCCGTGGCATTGACCGCTTCAAACACTTCCCGGACAGCCAGCCGCCGAGTCTGCAGTTTGAGAAAACTCGTCAGCCAGATTTGCTGATAACGTTTCATTTGGTCTTCAGTCAGCGGTTGTCCTGCCAGACGCAGACGATTCATGGCTTGCCACTCTTCGTCGCCACAGTAACGGATTGCGCCCAGATAGAGTGCCAAGGCGCCAGGCAAATCCTGCGGGCCACCCTTGCCTTCCTCCATTAAACGCCCCAGCGCCAGCACGGCATTGTTGCCAGACAGGCGATAGAACTGGCGCGCCTTGGCATAGTCCACGGGCTCACCCTCGCCGCGTTCGGCCATCTGACCCAACAGCACATTGGTGGCCGGTTTAATCTTGGCGGACTCTACGAACAAGGCACGGGCCTTGCGAAAATCCTGATCGACGCCGTGCCCGCCTTCCTGATACAGCTTGCCCAGCATGGCCATGCAGGTGGCGTTGCCGTAACCGGCGAAGCGTTCGATATAACGCAAGTTGTCTCGGTTGAAGGGCTCTATACCGGCAAGGCCCATGCAGCGAAAACCAACGTGGAGGGAATCGTAATCAGCAGGTCGAAGCAGGCTTTGACAGCCCGCGAGGGTGAAGAAAAACAAAAGAAGGTAGGCTGGTTTTAACATGGCGTCCATGCGTCCTTGCGGTAAAAGCAAGGCATTATGCCAGCCTTTGAGCAGAGGATATCGCCCAAATAGTGGCTTTTGCTGGAGGAAAGACACCCGTGCAACCACCCACTGGCACTCAGGCGCACGCGGTTACAGCTGCCGTAGAAGGGGCGCTCACGTTGGCGATCACGCCGAAGCAACCTCGTCCCGCTATATCGAATCGCAATGCCGTAGCGCTGGCTGCACTCGGTGCTGCACTGAACGAATGATGCTGACCGATAAGCTCAAGAATCTCGGCCAAACCACAAAAACGATCCCTGCGAGAGAAAAACACTGAGTACCAGCGCCTGCCAGACTGGAGTCCTTCGGAAATCGCCATTGGCGATCAATCGCACACTCGATGCGAATGAGGGCAAACAAAAGCGTTATCAACCTGAAAACATTGTCCTGGAGCCCAATCAAAATGCTTTGCGGGGATCCGGATAGCCTCTTTCATTCCTGGCTTTTCAGAGGCTCGCTACCCGGCACAAGCGCTCCTTCTTGCAATTCAATCGCGGCGTAAAAGCGTATTCGGTGCCACGCCAAACGCCTTGCGAAACGCATGGCTGAAATGCGAGAAATCAGAAAACCCAAAGTCCAGCGCCGCTTCGGACACACTGCGTACCTGGCCACGCTCGATTGCTTCTCGGCTGGCATTCAAGCGCTCTTTCCAGATCTCTGCAACGGGGGTTTTCTGGTAGCGTGCGAAGGCCCGTGTAACGGTGCGGGTGGACACATTGTGGGCTTTGGCGATGGCTTCAATCGACAGGTCCGGCTCGGTCAGGTGGCGTTGGATGTACTGCATGATGCGGCCGTAGAGGTCCATTTCCTGATGGCTGGTTTTCAGGTCCTGGAGTTCCAGGCTGATTACAAGCAGATCAAGCACAGCACTTGAGTAACGATTCGAGATGCGCTCATCCTGCAGCGACGCAGGCGTGCTCGCGGCCTGGTGCAGCATTTCACGCAAGGGCACGACGCCTGGGCGCCGGTCGTCGAGGACCATCGCGGTGTACTCGGCAATACGCGGCAGGCGTTCGGTGAGCAACGCTCTGGGAATACGGATCAAGTGGTTTTCGGTACCACCCAGGCTGAAGCGAAACGCCTGGGTTGCGTCATAAAGAAACAAGTTGCCCGTCGCCAGGTTGGCTTTTCTTGAGCCTTGTTCGATTTGCCCATGGCCCTTTCGAGCGAAACCCAACCATAAATCTTCGGCCGGACCGCTGCGCAGGTGCTGCTCGGAACGCTCCCAGTAATGCAGCGGCGAAGACAGCGTACAGATGTCCAGCGCGCCGACTGTATTAAGGGTGAGCGAGCCATCAAAGCGGCTCTGGGACAAGGGTTTGCTATCGGCCGCCAGGCAATGACGACAGACCACTTCTTTCCAATAATCAAACCGACGTGTTGCAGGGACGGCAAGGGTCGAATACTGAGTGTTCGGGTTCATGACGCTGACCTCGACAACGATGCAATAGGCGCTCGAGAAGTTGTAACGTGCGGCCGATTGTCAGCCATCGAAGCAATTAACACGCCAAATGCAGTGGCAAGCCAGCTTCCACATTTGCACCGACGGGTGTCAGATAGAGGGAGGCGGCTGTCAGGCCGTCACGGGAGCAAGCTCCCTCGCCACAGGTCTCGCGTCTATGCCCGTTTAAGGGCACATCACATCACGCCATCAGCCCGTGTGCACCAGCGCAGACCACAGGTGAACCTCCGTAGCAGGACTGTCTTTGCCAACCAAGCGGTTGTCTCGCCTAACAAAGCGCGGCCTTCTCTGCCGGCCTAATTTCCACCTCGCAGCAGCTCATACCCCGCTGATGAGGCACGCCATGCATCGACACTCTGCACCACGACTGGCTGATTCCTCCTGGCTTCTGCAACGGCGCGACCTCGCGCCTGAGGAGTCGGCTTATTGGTTGATTGAATGGGGGGCCATGCAGCTACTGCACCGACGGCAGGTCGCCAAGCGCCCCCTGCCGCCGACGCGATGACGCCCACCCGTAGGCCTGAACGAAGATAACGAGGAGCTCAAGATGGAATCTGCAATCGACACACATCTGAAATGCCCACGCACCCTGTCCCGCCGTGTACCCGAAGAGTATCAACCGCCGTTCCCGATGTGGGTGGCGCGCGCCGATGAGCAACTGCAACAAGTGGTGATGGCTTATCTGGGCGTGCAATATCAAGGAGATGCCCAGCGCGAGGCGGCCTTGCAGGCTATGCGCCACATCGTCGGCAGTTTCAGCCTGGCAGAGGGCCCGCAGAACTACGATTTGACCCAGCACACCGACAGCAGCGGCTTTGATAATCTGATTGTGGTCGGGTACTGGAAAGACCCTGCCGCCCATTGCCGCTGGTTGCGCTCACCCCAGGTGAATGACTGGTGGAGTTCACCGGATCGCCTGGGTGAAGGCCTGGGTTACTTCCGCGAAATCACCGCGCCACGCGCCGAGCAGTTCGAGACGCTATACGCCTTCCAGGAAAACCTGCCCGGTGTCGGCGCAGTCATGGATGCCACCAGTGGCGAGATCGAAGAGCACGGCTATTGGGGCTCGATGCGCGACCGTTTCCCGATCTCCCAGACCGACTGGATGAAGCCCACGAGCGAGCTGCAAGTGGTCGCGGGCGACCCCGCCAAGGGCGGACGCGTCGTGGTGCTGGGGCACGACAACCTCACACTGATTCGTTCAGGCCAGGACTGGGCGGATGCCGAGGCAGACGAGCGCTCCCTCTACCTCGACGAAATTTTACCGACGTTGCAGGACGGCATGGACTTCCTGCGTGACAACGGTCAGCCGCTGGGCTGCTACAGCAACAGGTTCGTGCGCAATATTGACCTGGACGGCAATGTTCTCGACCTGAGCTACAACATCGGTCACTGGCGCTCGGTGGAGAAACTCGAACGCTGGGCTGAATCCCACCCTACCCACCTGCGTATTTTCGTGACGTTCTTTCGCGTGGCCGCGGGTTTGAAGAAGTTGAGGCTGTACCACGAGGTGTCCGTGTCCGACGCCAAGAGCCAGGTCTTCGAGTACATCAACTGTCACTCGCAAACCGGCATGTTGCGCGACGCCTTGCCGCCCACAGCCTGAGCGCCCGCGGCGTTTAACAACCCGGCTTCTACCGCCTGCCACCCTTCACGGGTGGCCCGGTCCCCTGTGCGAGGAATAAACAATGAACAAGATCCACCTGCTGACTCTCTCAACCCTGTTGCCCGCCCTCCACGCCAACGCGGGTGAAGTCGCGCCTGGCGATTACGAGCAATATCCGGTCGGCGCCACTATCGGTGCGATTTATTATCAGCACGCCACTACGGACTCGGCTTACGCCAACGGACACAAGGTCAGCTCTGACTTCAGGGTGACCTCCGACGTTGGCATCCTGCGTCTGCTCCATGTGTATGCGCTCAGCGACACAGTCACTATCGACCCGCAATTCCTCTTGCCTTTCGGGCACGTCTCCGGCGCAGGTGACGCCTCAGCACTGGGCAGTACTCGAGGCGTGGGCGACTTGATCCTCACCGCGCCGGTGAAATGGCGGTTCAACGAAGCCCGCGACACCCTCAGTATCGCCCCCTATGTGTATGTGCCTTCGGGGACGTATGACAAGGACGACGCGCTTAACCTAGGGGAGAACCGCTGGAAATTCGAACTGCAGAGCGCCTACGTCAAGCACTTCACAGAGAAATGGGCGATGGACCTGGTCGGCGGCGCGACCTGGTATGGCGACAATACGGATTACGGTGCAAATGCCGACCGCATGAAGCAGGACGTGTCCTACGCAGCGCAGATCATGGGGCGTTACATGCCGGACGCCACCACCACCTTTGGTATTGGCTTGGGGCGTACCTGGGGTGGCGAGACAAACATCGAGCATGTCAATCAGGACAACGAACTAGGCACCACCAACTTGCGTCTCACCGCCACCAAGTTCGTCACCCCCACCGACCAGGTGCAACTGCAATTGGGCAAAGACCTCTCGGTGGACAACGGCACCCGCGAAGACTTCCGCATGAACCTGCGCTACGCGCACATTTTTTAACGCCAGAAACTGCGACCGCGCGCCCTTGGCGCCTGGGTGTCCGGCTCAACCAAGTCGATGTCTTTCTCAACCAAGCCGCCGGCTGGATGCGCGGACTATCTTGAGCCCCAGGCTCGCTGATATTGAGCACGCAGTGCTCTTCGGCCACTTACGATAAGGACAGCCCAACCATGGCAATCGCTCGCCCCACCCTTGAACAGCTATTGGATATTTCGAGCAGCCTGCACATGCAACTCAGTGCAAAGCAAGCCGATGAATACCTGGCGCTTATGCAGGCAAGCTTCGACGCATATGACCTGGTTGACGAGCTGCCGGACTTCATCCCGCCGGTCCGTTATGAACGCAGCTCGGGCTATCGTCCCTCGGCCGCACACAACCCGCTCAACGCCTGGTACTTCCGCACCGAAGTCAACGGTGCGCGCGAAGGCAAGCTGGCGGGTAAAACGGTCGCCCTCAAGGACAATATTTCACTGGCTGGTGTCCCCATGATGAATGGTGCCAAGCCGCTTGAAGGCTTCGTTCCCGCCTTCGATGC
Organism: Pseudomonas sp. Pse35; assembly: GCF_024519715.1. Taxonomy (NCBI): domain Bacteria; kingdom Pseudomonadati; phylum Pseudomonadota; class Gammaproteobacteria; order Pseudomonadales; family Pseudomonadaceae; genus Pseudomonas; species Pseudomonas sp. Pse35. The sequence goes on from NZ_JALJRP010000028.1 coordinate 17,061, forward strand.
CACGGTTGTCACGCGCTTGCTGGATGCCGGCGCGACCATCCTCGGCAAGGCAACGTGCGAACACTACTGCCTGTCCGGCGGCAGCCACACCTCCGATCCTGCACCGGTGCACAACCCCTTTCGCCAGGGCTTTGCCTCGGGAGGCTCGTCTTCCGGCAGCGCAGCACTGGTTGCCGCCGGCGAGGTCGACCTGGCAGTTGGCGGTGACCAGGGCGGGTCAATCCGCATCCCTTCCGCCTTCTGCGGCACTTACGGCATGAAGCCGACCCACGGACTGGTGCCCTACACCGGCATCATGGCCATCGAAGCGACTATCGATCACGCCGGCCCCATTACCGCAAACGTGCGCGACAACGCCTTGATGCTGGAAGTGATGGCCGGCGCCGATGGGCTCGATCCGCGACAAGCCGCGCCGCAGGTCGACGCTTACAGCGATTACCTGGAACGCGGTGTCAGCGGGCTGAGGATCGGCATCCTGCGCGAAGGTTTTGAACTGGCCAACCAGGACCCACGTGTGGCCTCTTGCGTACGTCAAGCCATTGCAGCGTTTTCGCGGCTGGGCGCGCAGGTCGAGGAGGTGTCGGTGCCTGAGCACAGCATTGCCGGTTCGCTATGGCACCCCATCGGCTGTGAAGGCTTGATGATGCAGATGATGCACGGCAATGGGGCCGGTTTTAACTGGCAAGGGCTGTATGACCTCGGGTTGCTGGACCAGCAAGCCGGATGGCGCGATCAGGCCAATGACCTGTCCGCCTCTCTCAAGCTGTGCATGTTCGTCGGGCAATACGGTCTGGAACGCTACAACGGACGTTTCTACGCCAAGGCACAAAACCTCAGGCGCGTGGCACGTGCCGGGTATGACGCCGCGTTGGCGCGGTATGACCTGCTGGTGATGCCCACCGTCCCGATCATCGCCCAACCCCACCCGCAGCCGGGTTGCTCGATTACCGAGTACGTGGCCCGTGCACTGGAAATGATCGGCAATGCCTCTGCCCAGGACATCACCGGGCATCCGGCCATGTCGATTCCCTGTGGTCTGGTAGACGGTTTACCTGTCGGGATGATGCTGGTCAGCAAGCACTATGCCGAAGGCACGATTTACCAGGCTGGCGCAGCGTTCGAGGCGTCGGTTGACTGGAAAAACTGTTAGCCGGTAATCCCGCGCAGCGCAAAAAGAACAAGCCGCCAGGCGCTGCCCAGAAGCTCAACGATGAGGAGTCAACTTATGAGCGCACATGAAGCAACCACATCAACACCGGGAGAACGCGCGCAAGCGCTACTGCAAGTGCTCAAACAGAAGGATCTGATCCCCGACGGTTACATCGACCACATGACACAGCTGATGGCACACCAATGGAGCCCGGAGAACGGGGCTCAAGTGGTCGCCAGAGCCTGGGTGGACCCGCAGTTTCGCGAACTGCTGCTCAAAGACGGCACCGCGGCGTGCGCCCAATTTGGCTATACCGGCCCGCAGGGTGAATACATTGTTGCGCTGCCAGACACGCCCAGCGTGAAAAACGTGATTGTGTGCAGCCTGTGCTCCTGCACCAACTGGCCTGTCCTGGGTTTGCCGCCGGAGTGGTACAAGGGCTTCGAGTTCCGCGCCCGACTGGTGCGCGAAGGGCGCACCGTCCTGCGGGAGCTGGGCACCGAGCTGCCGGCCGACGTCATCGTCAAGGTATGGGACACCAGCGCCGAAACCCGCTATCTGGTGCTGCCTGTACGGCCCAAGGGCAGCGAATCCATGGATGAAGAGGCCCTGCGAAAACTGATCACCAAGGATGTCCTTATCGGCGTGGCGCTGCCTTACGTGGCGTAAACGGTGCCCTTTGTTTTTTGCATTTTTCAGAGGTATTCACAATGGATGGCTTTCACGATCTCGGTGGGTTTCAAGGCTTTGGCAAAATCCCTCACACCATCAACAGCCTGAGCTACCAACCCGTGTTCAAGCAGGACTGGGAACACCTGGCCTACAGCCTGATGTTTGTCGGTGCCGATCACTTGAAAAAGTTCAGCGTGGACGAAGTTCGCCATGCCGTGGAGCGCCTCGACGTGCGCCAACATGTCGGCACCCAATACTACGAACGCTATGTCATCGCGACCGCCACCCTGTTGGTCGAAACCGGTGTGATCACCCAGGCGGAACTCGACCAGGCCCTGGGTTCGCACTTCAAGCTGGCGAACCCCGCGCATGCCAGCGGGCGCCCGGCGATCAGCGGCCGCCCGCCCTTTGAAGTGGGCGACCGGGTGGTGGTGCGCAACGAGTATGTGGCCGGGCATACCCGCATGCCGGCCTACGTGCGCGGCAAAGAAGGCGTGGTTGTGCACCGCACCGTGCAAAAGTGGCCCTTCCCTGACGCTATCGGCCACGGCGATCTGAGCGCGGCGCATCAGCCGACCTACCACGTCGAGTTTCGCGTGAAAGATCTCTGGGGCGATGCAGCAGATGAGGGGTTCGTGGTGGTCGACCTGTTCGAAAGCTACCTGGACCACGCCGATGGCACGGTGAACGCATGATGGACGGTGCCTTGGCAGGCCGACTGCCGGTGACGGTGCTTTCCGGCTTCCTCGGCGCCGGCAAAACCACCCTCCTCAACCATATCCTGCGCAATCGCGACGGCCTGCGCGTTGCGGTCATCGTCAATGATATGAGCGAGGTCAACATCGATGCCGAGCAGGTGCGGCGCGACGTAGCGCTGCACCGGGGCCGCGATGAGTTGATCGAGATGAGCAATGGCTGCATCTGCTGCACGCTGCGCGCCGATTTGCTCGAGCAGATCAGCGCCCTGGCACGCCAGCAACGTTTCGACTACTTGTTGATCGAGTCCACGGGGATTTCCGAGCCGATGCCGGTTGCCGAGACGTTCGCCTTCCTCGACGCGCAGGGCTTCAGCCTAAGCGAACTGGCGCGGCTCGATACTTTGGTGACGGTGGTCGATGGCAGTCGCTTTGAGGCATTGCTCGAATCGCCGGACATCGTGGACCGCGACGACGCACCCACGCGCCACCTGACCGACCTGCTGATCGAGCAAGTGGAATACGCCAACGTCATTCTCGTCAACAAACTGGACCTGATCGACGAGCCCGGCTACCAGGCCGTGCACGCGATCCTCGCCGGCCTTAACCCGAGCGCGCGGATCATACCGATGACTCAGGGTAACGTGGAGTTATCCGCCGTCCTCGGTACTCACCTGTTTGATTTGCCCAGCCTTGTGGCCTCGCCCGGCTGGATGAAAAAAATGCAGGCCGACGACGCACCGGCCTCTGAATCGGACACCTATGGCGTGACCTCCTGGGTGTACCGCGAGCGTGCCCCCTTTCACCCACAGCGATTACTCGATTTTCTCCAGCAGCCCTGGCGAAACGGGCGACTGTTGCGCAGCAAAGGTTACTTCTGGCTCGCCAGCAGGCACTTGGAAACCGGCCTGCTGGTGCAAAGCGGCAGGCAATTCCAATGGGACTACGTCGGGCACTGGTGGAACTTCATCGAGCAGGCGCAATGGCCGCTGGATGAATATCGGTTGCAGAACATCATGGCCAAGTGGGACAGCATTGTCGGCGATTGCCGGCAAGAGCTGGTCTTTATCGGCCAGGGCCTGGACACCCAGGCACTGCAGCACGCACTCGACAATTGCCTGCTGAGCGCTCAGGAAATCGCCGCTGGCCCCTCGGCCTGGCAAGCCCTGCCGGGGGCGACAACCTTTGACTCCCTGGCCTTATCGGCGCCGACGCCGTCCTTGTAGGCTGACCCCATTTGACCGAGGTAGAGGTGGCCGCGCAGCCCGCGTGGGCAAAGCACATATTCCAACAATAATAACCAGGTACGTTATGCGCGATTACGACTCAGCAGTCTCATCCTTCGATTATCTACAGCTGGCTGCCCGGGACTTGCACGGCGAACCCGGCGCCTTGAATGCCTGCATTGAATGCTGCGACCGGCATGCCCATGGCAATGGCGTGGCGTTGTATTGTGAAACGCGCGATGGCCACGCCACGCAGCACACCTTCAGCGAACTGCAGGCGCACGCGGCGCGCTTCGGCAACTTCCTGCGAGCCCATGGCGTGCAGCCGGGGGATCGGGTTGCCGGCCTGATGCCACGCACGGTTGAACTGGTGATTGCCATCTTGGGAACCTGGCGCATCGGGGCGGTTTACCAACCACTCTTTACCGCGTTCGGCCCCAAGGCCATTGAACAGCGACTGGACTGTTCCAACGCGCGCTGGATCGTGACCGACGCCCACAATCGTCCCAAGCTGGACGAGCTCTTCGACTGCCCCCACGTCATCGTGACCGACGCCACCTCACGGCGTCCCAGCGACTACGCGTTTTGGGATGTGCTGGAACATCAACAACCCGACTGCACACCTGAGCTGCTGGACGCCCGTGCGCCGTTCCTGCTGATGTGCACCTCGGGCACCACAGGGCCGGCCAAGCCGCTGGAGGTGCCTTTGAGCGCCATCCTTGCCTTCAAAAGTTATATGCGCGATTCAATCGACCTGCGCGAAGACGACCGTTTCTGGAACCTCGCCGACCCCGGCTGGGCCTATGGCTTGTATTACGCAGTGACCGGGCCACTGGCGTGCGGCCGGGCCACGCTGTTCCATGACGGCCCTTTCACCACGCAAAGCACCAGCCGGATTATCGCCAAGTACGGGATCAGCAACCTGGCCGGCTCGCCTACGGCCTTTCGCCTGCTGATTGACGCCGGGGCCGAGTTCGCCGACGCCGTACGTGGCCAACTGCGTGTCGTCAGCAGCGCCGGCGAACCGCTCAACCCACAAGTCATCCGTTGGTTCGCCGAACAGCTAGGCGTGGTCATTCACGATCATTACGGCCAAACCGAAATCGGCATGGTGCTGTGCAATCACCATGGGTTACGCCATCGGGTCCGCGAGGGTTCTGCCGGTTATGCGGTGCCGGGGTACCGGATTGTCGTGCTGGACGATGCGCACAGGGAGTTGCCGACAGGCCAGCCGGGCGTACTGGCGGTGGATCGCGAGCGCTCGCCCCTGTGCTGGTTCAATGGCTACCTTCACATGCCCACCAAGGCGTTTGTGGGCCGTTACTACTTGAGCGGCGATATCGTGGAGCTCAATGAAGACGCCAGTATCAGCTTTGTCGGCCGTAACGACGATGTGATCACCACGTCCGGCTACCGCGTGGGGCCTTTCGATGTGGAGAGCGCGCTCGTCGAACATCCGGCAGTCGTCGAAACCGCGGTGATCGGCAAGCCCGACCCGCAACGCACCGAACTGATCAAGGCGTTTGTCGTGCTCAATCGTGAGTACCTGCCCAGTGTCGAGTTGGCAGAAGTCTTGCGCCTGCATGTCCGACAGCGCCTGGCTGCGCATGCGTACCCACGGGAAATCGAGTTCGTCGAGCAACTGCCCAAGACCCCCAGTGGTAAGTTGCAGCGGTTCATACTGCGCAACCAGGAAATTGCCAAGCAGCAGGCACTCGACACATGAGGACGGCTCTCGCGCTCAGCCGCTCGGAGTTTCAGCGCAGAGCCCTGGAGCTGTTCAAGGAGCGTAGTTTCAGCCAGGTCAGCATGCGCGAATTGGCAGCGCATGTTGGCATCAGCCCGGGAGCGATTTATCACCATGTAGAGAGCAAGGAAGCCATGTTGTATGAGTGGCTGATAGAGCTGTATCAGGCGCTCTTGTCGCACGTCGACCGGATCAACACCCGTAGATTGACGCCGGCACAACGTCTGACAACACTGATCGAAGGCCATCTTCAATTGCATGAACAGATGACCGGGCACTTCAAGTTAGCGGTCATGGACGCCAATTGCCTGGGCGCTCCGATGCAGGCGAGCGTTGAGCGATTGAGGCGAGCCTATGAGTCGCAACTCATGAAGGTGATCGGCCAGCAGGGCCATCAGCCCGGCGGGCCGTTGCGTGAGGGGGCGCTCACGGCGATTTTGCCCGTACTGAACAGCCTGCCCACATGGCTGAGCCCGACGATTGATAACTGTCAGCGTCGGCTTATTACAAAGACCATCGCCGATGCGGTCATAAAGGCCATTAATTCCCTACCTTGAGTGCCGCTGCCCAGCTCTGAAATGGCAACAGCAATGCAAAGCCAGGTATTTTGGGGATCCATATAGCCTCTAAACGGCCCTTGCAGGCCCAATAGCCTCCTACACGCCTATCGCCTTGGCCAAGGCGCTTAGTCGCTCCTTCTCATGCTGCAGTGTCAGTGTTGCATGCGCGCGTGTGATGAGTTGGTCCGCCTGCCTAAGGCACGCCGTTTTGAACAGAACAGGGTTTATTTCGGCAAGGCTGATAAGGGCTTTCAACAGGCGAGCATCCACTTCGAACACACCTGCACCGTCTCTGCTGATCGGGGCGAAGAAATCCTCAAACAGATCATCGACGTTCAGCCCTCGAACAAATACCTGCTCACACTGCTGATCTGTCTGCCGGCCAGACCCGCCGGGCTTACCCCAGCATGTCAACGTTCTCACTCCCCGGCCAATCACATCAATAGCGGTACCTGGATCGTTGACGGCAGGTGACAACGCGCGCGAAGCGATTTCAGAGAGGACGCAGAGCCCGAAACGGGGATCGTGTTCGAATGTGCGACGGTTACCGATGGTCAGCGTAGACAGGATCTTTTCCCTGGTGGCCTGTGTGCCATCGTCTTGCCTGGTGCCCAGGCTGACCACGTGCAACAGTGGCATGCCTTCGTGTACGAAGGTTCCCGGCACCACCTCCAGGTAAATATGCGTGCAGTCATGCTGCGCGATAGCGCCCAAGGCCAACACGTCGATATGCTGCACATAGCCCGTCTGCTCACTTTCGATGGTCATTGCGCCGGGGGCCAGAGCGTGATCGGTCGGGTAGGCTGCAGCGCCGAGGCAGGGCCATTGGGCGCGTTGGCTGATGGCCGCCATGGCCGCTTTTTCGACGCGGTCGATGGTTTCTCCTACCCTGCCGAGCTTGGACAAATGGTCGATCCACCGCAGCAGGGTGTAGACCACCAGTACAACCACGGCGATGGTCACCGCGAACAGCAGCACGCGACCCTGCGCGCCGTAGGCGCCGGTGCTCAGGGCAATGATGCCTACCAGGCTGAAAAGAAATGAGCCAATAAACGTAGCGAGGGCGTTTTGCGTCGTAGTGTCTTCCATCACCAAAGTGGTGGCTCGCGGGGTCACACCACTACTTGCGGCACCGTACGCGGTGACCATCGTGCTCAACGAAAAGGTCGTGACGGCCAGCATGCTGGACGCAATGATGCCCAGAATCTTGTCCACCGCATCTGCACCGATGCGCGTGGGCAGGGACTCGGGAACGAAGTCTTTGAACACAACGGCAAGCAGTGCCGTAGCGACCCCTAGAAGCGAGAACAAGGAGGCTCTGAACCACAATCGCTTGGTGAGACGATGGGTTGCCCAGCGCAAACGGTCGATCATGTGGTGCCCTCGGTGACTGCGTTGATTTGAACGGAGTGTACATGGCTGTCGATACTGGCTAAGTTGAATTAATCTTGGCCATCTCAAAAATGGAACACTGCCCATGTTCGACCTCAACGAACTCTTCCTCTACGCCAAGGTGGTCGAGCACGGCGGCTTTGCGGCGGCGGGCCGTGCGCTGAACCTGCCCAAATCGACCTTGAGCCGCAGAGTCAGCCAGCTTGAAGCCAGGCTGGGGGCGCGGCTGATACAGCGTTCGACGCGCCAGTTCCAGGTCACCGATATCGGCCAGGCCTATTACCGCCATTGCGTGGCGATGATTGCCGAAGCCGAGTCGGCCGAAGATGTGATTGCCTTCAACAAATCAGAGCCGCGGGGCGTGATCCGCTTGAGTTGCACCACTGCGCTGCTCAACTACTGGGTGGCGCCGATGCTTGCCCAATTCATGGCCCAATGCGCCAGCGTCGAACTGAACGTGAAAAGCTTCAACCGCAAGGTCGACATCATCAGCGAAGGCTATGACATGGCCTTGAACCTGTGTTTCCCGCCGCTGGAAAGCAGTGAGCTGGTCATGAAGGTACTGGCTAAAAGTCCTCAGGTACTGGTGGCGAGCGCGACTTTTCTGCAGGACGCTCCCCTGCCCTCGCTACCGGCTGACCTTGCCGGGCTGGCGACGATCCATTGGGGCAACCCGTTGCTTGCGTACCTGTGGGACCTGACCGGGCCGGACGGCGCGACGGCCCAGGTCGCGCACACGCCACGCCTGGTCAGTGATGATATGTCGACCCTGAAAAACGCAGCACTGGCGGGCGTGGGCATCGCCAACCTGCCGCAGGTAGTCGTGAAAGACGAACTGGCCGATGGCCGCTTGATTGCCGTATTGCCTGAATGGCAACCCGCTGAAGGCGTGATCACCGCCGTGTTCCCCTCCAGGCGTGGGCTGATGCCGTCGGTGCGGTCCTTGATCGACTTTCTGGGCGACGCGTTTGAGGCGCCGTGATGCTCCCATGGATTGCTGGGAAAGTTCCTTGCACCCTCAGCAACAGTCTTTTGTCATCAATCACATTGATAGCTCCCTAACAAAACCCCCATGCTAGAGGGCTGACTCCGCGCTTATATCATTCCGAATGATAGTTACCTTTGCTTCATTCGATTCGTGACCTAGCACCTCCCCGCGCATGATCCGCCCATCTCAAATACATTGGCGGATGCACCTCATGGAACAGTCACTCAAACTTTTGCGCTTCCCCTTGGCGATCTTGGCCGTGGTGGTGATGAGCGCGTGCGGCAAGTCTCCCGAACAAGCGGCCGCCATGCCCCCAGCCAAGGTCAGCGTAGCCAAGGTGCTGGAACAGCCGGTCAACGAGTGGGACGAGTTCACCGGGCGCCTTGAAGCGCCGGAAACCGTGCAGATTCGTCCTCGGGTGTCCGGCCAGATTGACCAAGTCGCTTTTACTGAAGGCGCTTTGGTCAAGAAAGGCGACCTGCTGTTCCAGATCGACCCGCGCCCGTTCCAGGCCGAAGTACGCCGCCTGGAGGCCCAACTGGCTCAGACCAAAGCCGCCGCCACCCGCAGCGAAAACGAAGCACAACGCGGCGAACGCCTGCGCCAGAGCAATGCGATCTCCGCCGAACTGGCCGACTCGCGCACCACCGCCGCCCAGGAAGCCCGTGCCGCGATGGCCGGGATCCAGGCGCAGTTGGACCTGGCCAAGCTGAACCTGAGCTTCACCCGCGTGACCTCGCCCATCAGTGGCCGCGTCAGCCGTGCCGAAATCACCGCCGGCAACCTGGTGACTGCCGATACCACTGCGCTCACCAGCGTGGTCTCCACCGACAAGGTCTACGCCTACTTCGATGCCGATGAGCGCGTGTTCCTCAAGTACACCGAACTGGCCCGTGAAGGCCGGCGCGGCGCAACCACCCCTGTGTACCTGGGCCTGTCCAACGAAACCGGCAACCCGCACCTGGGCCAGATGAACTTCGTCGACAACCAGGTCAACCCGGCCACCGGCACCATCCGTGGCCGTGCGGTGTTCGACAACAGCAAGGGCGAATACACCCCTGGCTTGTATGCGCGCTTGAAGCTGGTCGGCAGCGGCACCTATTCGGCGGTGTTGATCAATGACGAAGCCGTCGGCACTGACCTGGGCAAGAAATTCGTGCTGGTGATGGACGGCGACAAGCCGGCTTATCGCGCGGTGGAACTGGGGCCGAAAATCGAAGGTTTGCGCATCGTGCGCAGCGGCCTGACCAAGGACGACACCGTGATCGTCAAGGGCCTGCAGCGTGTACGCCCAGGCTCGCCGGTCGCACCGGAAACCATCCCGATGGCCAGCAAGGAAACCCTCGCCGCCTTGGCCCAACAACGACAAGCGCTTGAAGCCAGCAACCTGGAGCAAGTGGCGCCGGAAAAACCCGCGCCCAAGCTCGCAAGCGTCGCGACTCCACGCGGTTAAGGGATACAACTCAAGATGAATTTTTCCAAGTTCTTCATTTCACGGCCGATCTTTGCAGCGGTGCTGTCGCTGTTGATCCTGATCGCCGGCGCAATCTCGCTGTTCCAACTGCCGATCAGCGAATACCCGGAGGTGGTGCCGCCGACCGTGGTAGTGCGCGCCAACTTCCCGGGTGCCAACCCTAAAGTCATCGGTGAAACCGTGGCCGCGCCGTTGGAGCAAGCCATCACTGGTGTCGAGAACATGCTGTACATGTCCTCGCAGTCCACCGCCGACGGCAAGCTGACCCTGACCATCACCTTCGCCCTGGGCACCGACCTGGACAACGCGCAGGTGCAGGTGCAAAACCGTGTGACGCGCACCCAGCCCAAGCTGCCGGAGGAAGTGACGCGCATCGGTATTACCGTGGACAAGGCCTCCCCCGACCTGACCATGGTGGTGCACTTGACCTCCCCGGATCAGCGTTATGACATGTTGTACCTGTCCAACTACGCGATCCTCAATATCAAGGACGAACTGGCCCGCCTGGGCGGCGTCGGTGACGTGCAGTTGTTCGGCATGGGCGACTACTCCCTGCGCGTGTGGCTGGACCCGAACAAGACCGCCTCACGCAACCTGACCGCCACCGATGTGGTTACGGCGATCCGCGAGCAGAACCGCCAGGTGGCAGCCGGTGCCCTGGGCGCCCAGCCTGCGCCGAGTGACACAAGCTTCCAGTTGTCGGTCAATACCCAGGGCCGCCTGGTCACCGAGGAAGAGTTCGAGAACATTGTGATTCGTGCCGGCGCCAACGGTGAAATCACCCGCCTCAAGGACATCGCCAGGGTCGAACTGGGCTCCAGCCAATACGCGCTACGCTCGTTGATTGATAACCAGCCCGCCGTTGCGATTCCGATTTTCCAGCGTCCAGGCTCCAATGCCATCGACATCTCCAACGATGTACGCAGCAAAATGGCCGAGCTGAAAAAGAGCTTCCCGGCGGGCATGGATTACCGCATCGCCTATGACCCGACTATCTTTGTGCGCGGTTCCATCGAAGCGGTGGTGCATACCCTGTTTGAAGCACTGATCCTCGTGGTGCTGGTGGTGATTCTGTTCCTGCAGACCTGGCGCGCCTCGATCATTCCATTGGTGGCGGTGCCGGTATCCTTGATCGGTACCTTTGCGGTGATGCACCTGTTCGGGTTCTCGCTCAACGCCCTGTCATTGTTTGGCCTGGTGCTGGCCATCGGTATCGTGGTGGACGACGCCATCGTGGTGGTGGAGAACGTCGAGCGTAATATCGAACTGGGCCTGGAGCCGTTCCCGGCGACCGAAAAAGCCATGAGCGAGGTTACCGGCCCGATCATCGCCACGGCGCTGGTGCTGTGTGCGGTGTTCATTCCAGCCGCCTTTATCAGTGGCTTGACCGGGCAGTTCTACAAGCAGTTCGCCTTGACCATCGCGATCTCAACCGTGATCTCGGCGTTCAACTCCCTGACCCTGTCCCCTGCCCTGGCCGCTGTGCTGCTGCGCGGTCACGACGCGCCGAAGGACCGCTTCTCCAAGTTCCTCGACAAGGTCTTCGGGGGATGGCTGTTCCGTCCCTTCAACCGCTTTTTCGAAAAGGCCAGCCATGGCTATGTAGGCACCGTGCGCCGTGTGATTCGCGGCAGCGGTATTGCCTTGTTCGTCTACGCGGGTTTGATGGTGCTGACGTTCTTCGGCTTTGCCCACACGCCGACCGGTTTCGTACCGGCCCAGGACAAGCAATACCTGGTGGCCTTCGCCCAACTGCCCGACGCTGCGAGCCTGGACCGCACCGAAAACGTGATGAAGCGCATGTCGGAGATCGCCCTTAAACAACCCGGCGTGGAAGCCGCAATTGCCTTCCCGGGCCTGTCGATCAACGGGTTCACCAACAGCCCGAACAGCGGCATCGTGTTCGTAACCTTGAAGCCCTTTGATGAGCGCAAAGACCCAAGCATGTCTGCCGGTGCGATTGCCGGTGCACTGAACGGCCAATACGCCAATATCGAAGAAGCCTACATGGCGATCTTCCCGCCGCCGCCGGTACAAGGCCTGGGCACCATCGGCGGGTTCCGTCTGCAGATCGAAGACCGTGGCAACCTCGGCTATGACGAGCTGTACAAAGAAGTGCAGAACGTGATCGCCAAGAGCCACGGCGTGCCTGAACTGTTCGGCCTGTTCACCAGCTACACAGTGAACGTGCCGCAAGTCGACGCCGCCATTGACCGCGAAAAGGCCAAGACCCACGGCGTGGCGATCAGCGACATCTTCGACACGCTGCAGGTCTACCTGGGCTCGTTGTATGCCAACGACTTCAACCGCTTCGGGCGTACCTACCAGGTCAACGTGCAGGCCGAGCAACAGTTCCGCCAGGACTCTGACCAGATCGGCCAACTGAAAGTGCGTAACAACAAAGGCGAGATGATCCCGCTGGCGACCTTTATCAAGGTCAGCGACACCTCGGGCCCGGACCGCGTCATGCACTACAACGGCTTCATCACCGCAGAAATCAACGGCAACGCCGCGCCGGGCTACAGCTCCGGCCAGGCCCAGGCCGCGATTGAAAAACTGCTCAAAGATGAACTGCCCAACGGCATGACCTACGAGTGGACCGACCTGACCTATCAGCAAATCCTCTCGGGCAATACTGCGCTGTTCGTGTTCCCGCTCTGCGTACTGCTGGCGTTCCTGGTGCTCGCCGCCCAATACGAAAGCTGGAGCCTGCCGCTGGCGGTGATCCTGATCGTACCGATGACGCTGCTGTCGGCCATTACCGGGGTAATCATCTCGGGCGGCGACAACAACATCTTCACCCAGATCGGCCTGATCGTACTGGTGGGCCTGGCGTGCAAGAACGCGATTCTGATCGTCGAATTTGCCAAGGATAAACAGCAGGAAGGCCTCGATCCGCTCGCCGCGGTACTGGAAGCCTGCCGCCTGCGTCTGCGGCCGATCCTGATGACCTCGTTCGCGTTCATCATGGGTGTGGTGCCGTTGGTGCTCTCCAGCGGTGCCGGCGCCGAGATGCGCCATGCCATGGGCGTGGCGGTGTTCTCCGGGATGATCGGTGTGACCTTCTTCGGTCTGTTGCTGACACCAGTGTTCTACGTACTGATCCGTCGCTATGTCGAGCGCAGTGAAGCGCGCAAAGCGGCCAAGGCCTTGAAGCTGGAGACACAGCAATGAGTGTGAAAGTATTCCTGCCGAGCCTGTTGGTGCTGGCGCTCGCCGCCTGTGCCGTAGGCCCGGACTACAAGACCCAGCAACTGGAGGCGGCCAATATCACGGCCGCCGCCGACACCAAGAGCTACGACCACGCCAAATACGAAGGCATCTGGTGGCAGCAGTTCGACGACCCGACCCTCAACCAACTGGTGACCCAGTCCCTGAGCGGCAACCGCGACCTGCGCGTGGCCTTCGCCCGTCTGCGGGCGGCACGGGCCATCCGTGATGATGCGGCCAACGACATCATGCCGGTGGTCACCTCCCGCGCCAGCAGCGATGTGGGCAAGGGCCAGATTCCTGGCCAGACCACCAAACGCGTCAACAGCGAGCGCTACGACCTGGGCCTGGACATGGCCTGGGAAGTGGATTTGTTCGGACGTATCCGCCGCAACCTGGAAGCCAGTGACGCCGACCAACAGGTGGCCGAAGCCGACCTGTACCAGCTGCAAGTCACCATGATTGCCGAGCTGGTGGATGCCTACGGCCAACTGCGCGGTGCGCAACTGCGCGAACGTATTGCCCTGGACAACCTGAAGAACCAGCAGGAGTCGCGTGCCATCACCGTCAGCCTGCGTGATGCTGGCGTGGGTGATCAGCTCGACGTGGAACGTGCCGATGCGCGCCTGGCGGCGGTGGAAGCCAGCGTGCCGCAACTGCAGGCCGAACAAGTGCGCGAGCGCAACCGCATCGCCACCCTCCTCGGCCAGCGCCCCGACAAGCTGAGCGTGGACCTGAGCCCGAAAGACTTGCCAGCGATTGCCAAGGCGTTGCCGATTGGCGACCCAGGGCAACTGCTGCAACGGCGCCCGGACATCCTCAGCGCCGAACGCAAACTGGCCGCCGCCACCGCACGTATCGGCGTGGCCAAGGCCGACCTGTTCCCACGGGTGAGCCTCAGCGGTTTCCTCGGATTCACCGCCGGGCGCGGTTCGCAGATCGGCTCGGCCGCCGCGAATGCCTGGTCTCTAGGGCCGAGCATCACTTGGGCCGCGTTTGACCTGGGCAGCGTACGCGCGCGTTTGCGTGGCGCGAATGCCGAAGCCGATGGCGCACTGGCGACCTATGAACAGCAAGTGTTGCTGGCATTGGAAGAGTCTGAAAACGCCTTCAGCGACTACGGCAAGCGCCAGCAACGTTTGGTCTCGCTGATCCGCCAAAGCGAATCCAGCCGCGCCGCCGCCGACCTTGCGGCGATCCGCTACCGCGAAGGCACCGTGGACTTCCTGGTCCTGCTCGACGCCCAGCGCGAACGCCTGGCCGCCGAAGACGCCCAGGCCCAGGCCGAAGTCGACCTGTATCGCGGCATCGTCGCAATCTACAAGGCCCTTGGGGGTGGTTGGCAGCCGGATACAGTGGTGGCTAGCAGCAAGTGATGTAAAGAGCTCCTTTGGTTGGTCGCATCCAGCCAATTTTTAGCCCTGCGATCCATTCGGTCGCGGGGCTTTTTTTTAGCCTGGCATTAGCGGATCAATCAATTTGGCCTACGTGTAATACTTATCTGAAAGAAGCTTCCCAAATATTCAAACAGGTTAAATATCTGTCGCAAGGGGTCGATAGCAGGGTGAACCTTTCATCCTATAAGGAGACGAGCATGGATATGAGAGTGGTAATGCCCAATGCGCTTTCTAAGCAGGCAGATGCTTTTGTCATCAAAAACCCAGAGAAAACGACGAACACGTTTACTTTTACTGAAGAGTCCAAAGCCGTTGATGAACTGCGAGTGTGGCAGCAAACGCATCTTGCTGACCTGAAGCAGTTTTTAAAGAGCTATGACATGACATCTATTAGCACTGACGAGCTAAAAGTGGTCGGAAGGCGGTTGTACGAGAGCAATATCATTGATGCAAACGCTTTCGGCGTATTCACATTTGGAGATGGTGCATTTGATGCCAACGGAAAACAAACAAACACACAGGTAAAATTCAACGCAATCGCCCTATTCAACGAAAAGCTGGATGATTACCTTGACTTTGTTAAAAGCAACCCAAGCGTGGGGCGATCGCAAGGCATTCCTGAATACATAAAAGGGATGGTGGATGCTAATCGCGCTATTAATGCGTTGGCGTACTTCTCGAACTCTTCGAAAAATGATCTGTCAGTCGAAGAGCATGCTTGATCCCGACGCAGAAACCCAAATCGAAGTGTGCCAGAACCTCTGGCACACCTTATTTATCTATGGGTCAGCGGCCGTATCTAACGGTACCCGAATAGGACTTTGATTCCCCATCCGGGTTGTGAAGCCTCACTCGATAGGTACCTAAGGTTCCTACCCAGGAAGTATTGGCTGAAAGCGCGTTACCGGCGACGGCTTTCCAGGAACTGCCGACCTCTTGATCAATATAAATCTGAGGACTTCTCCCTGCACCGCCAGCGGAAACCATGGCATTTATATTTGCGCCGGAGCAACCGTTCGCACCACTTATCGTGAAGGGACCATGGGCGACACTATCACCTCCAGGCCCGATTATCCCGGTGAAGCTCTCTGAAATATTCAAGCAAAGCGCAGACACCTGAACAGACACCACCATCAACGCACTAAAGGGTAACGCAATTAAACGCTTCATAAGTTCACCATCACATTATGGATTGAAAACTTAACGCATGAAGGTCATCACGCCACGTGCTCATTCAGCTATAGCAACGCCCTCACAGTTAAGTACTGTGACCCCTCTACCCAAAAGCGTCTGTAGCGGCCGCGTAGGATCACCATTAAAACTGTGCACGATTTTTTGTTCCGGATATGCCAGCCACTTCCTAAAAACAATAAGGCAGGGTCTGTCATACTCAAGCGAAGGGCGCTGTCAGTTATTTCCTAATCCCGCCTGTAACGCCACTTTCACGCAAGTCAGGTGCCGTCCTGGCCGCCCATTCTAAAAAGAACCTTTTTTAAAATACCAAGTGCTCTTGCACATAGGCCTTGAACGCCTGGTCACGTGCCGGCTGATGCGTGGGCGGGCGCTCGGGAAGCACTGTACCGGGAGGCTGCTGCATTAATCGGTAAACTCCGATCAGCTTCCTGGAGCCCTGCTCCATCGCGTAGATCAACCCTGGCGCGGGGGCGCGCGCAGAGCGTTTGCTGACGATTCTTATGGGTACCTGATCGGTGATCGGTAATTCCCCAAAAGCCGCCTGCGCGGCTTCAATTATCGCGCGGTTCTGCTTGAACAAGTTGGGGTCTGTCTTGAGCTGAGACAGCAGGGCAACACTGGTCATCGTGGACTCCGCGTTGAGATTGCCGGCGCGGGAGCCATACATGTTGACGCCCGTCTTGCCCACAAGGACTGGTGCATCTTCACCTGGCAGGACCAACACTGCAGGGTCGGTATGCCCGTTGGCCAGGTTGAGCAAACCTGCCGCATTTTCTTCATCTGTTCTCAACCGCGTGAGGTAGGCGAGATCAAGCGTACCTCGGCTCACAGGGCCTGGCAGGTGGTCCAATTCATGAATCAACGCGTTGCTCATAGCGCCTTCGTGGGAGCCGAAATGCTGGTAATAGCGCTTGGCACCATCGATGTTGACCTCCATGAATTTCCCCGTCTTATCGACCTTGAAATCTTCCGGGATGACCTGCGCCACCCATCGTTGGTCCCGGGAGCGCATGAACTTTATGTTTCTGGTGGTCAGCGCTTGAGCGTTGGTCTTGAGCCGTGTAAGGCGAGAGGTCATCAGTTTTCGTGCGTGATCAGGTCTAATGCCCTGGAAGCTCTTGAGCACAAAGTCCACGTCTTCAGTCAGCGCAGGGTCTGCTAGCGCTTTAAGTGCATCGTCCACCTTGGACACCATCAGCGGCTGCGAACGCTCGATGAGCTCCTTGACCTCTGCGCGTGTGGCTATCGGCCCTGGCTTGACCTTGCCTTCGTTCGGTTGCGTCGCCACCGGGCGCTCTTCCTGCGGCCTTTCTGTACTTTTGAGCGAGTCGCGGCGCATTTGCCGAACGCGCCCGACCCGTTGTTCTTCGAGTTGCGCTTTCCAAGCGGCGCGCACCACGCTCTGGGACTTCTCTCCAAGCCGATACAGGCGGCTTCCTACCCACTTGGCGGCTTTGAGCAGAGGTTCAGAGAGGCCGGCGAATGGATTGAGCAAACCGTTGGTGACTGTCCCCACCGCCCGGGTAGCCGCCGCCAGCCTGGAAAAGCCGGTTTGCGCCTTATCGAACGCTGCAGCCCCCTCCGCTGCACCTCCTGCGACGACAGTAATGGCTACCGCAACGTCGGTGGCGCACCCTGTCAACGCTCTCAGATCTTTTTTGACGTGCCCGGAGACAATGTCGTCGTAGCAAGCCTTGAAGGGAATCAATGTATTTACAAGTGTTTTACTGACCCGTTTGACCCGATCCTGGAAACGCTCCGAGGCCGTTTGCCCCATTGCGGTAGTGAGGAGTTGTTCGGGATCCAGCACCAGATTGCGTTGGGCTACGTAGTCAGCAATCGCATTGGCCCGCTCCGAAAAAAAACCAAGCGGTGCCAGCGTTTGTGAAGATGTCGCCGCCGGCAGTGTTTCGCGCAATGCCCTGATCTGCACCTCGGATGCCCCCGCCCGTGGACCGTCCACGTGGGACTTCATACGGGTCACCCACAACCGCGGGACGATTGCCTCGCCTTTGTCCAACATCGCCTTGAAGTCGTGCCGTTCGACATAGGTCCCGCTCATGGGAAAAAACTCATAACACTTGGCATCTTTGCCCTGCCCGACGCCGATCAGGAAGCCATAGCGCCCCCTCACCGCCTGGAGTTGCTCATCGGCATCTGTTATGGAAGTACCTGCGCCATTAATGGACTCGGCCTCGACTCGATAAAAGGTCAGTTCCTGAGTGGCCAGTGCCTGCCGGTCCGCGTAGGGCATTTTGCTGAGAATGTCTTTCAGGCCCGTGGAGACGGCCTTTTGAAAACGCTCGGTATCACCCTTGACAGCCTCGGCAAGGGACTGCCCGGAATGTTTCAACCTCGTGAAGTGCACCCGCAGGGAAGCCAGCCTGGGGTCATATTCATCTTTGAACAACGTGGCGCCAGTCATATCCACAAGCCTGGTCGAGGCAAATTCACCGTACTTGAGATTGCCGCTCATGTGCAGGTCAACCAGGCTTTCCTTAAAGCCGAGACTGCGCTGCAACCAGGGTAACCCGGGCACCATATTAGACAGCAACTGGGGAAACCGGTACGCCACGGTATGCATCGGTTCGTTCAGATCGTGCCCGGGAAGCACGCGTTCGAGGTCAGCCTGCGCTCGCCGGTCTTTTATCGGGGTGCTCAATGTTACAAGGGCCTGATGAGAGCTCTCGATATAGTCGTTGTATTTTGTCGCAGCGACTTGCAGGTCTTGGGTGGTGTACTGATCGTCCGCTCGCCGAGCAATTACCCCGTGCATCGTTGCCCAATCAAGCAGCGGTTCTGTTTCGATGGCATGAAACAACACCACTTGCTCCGGCGTCTGGGCCTGGAGGATGGCGCGCTCCAGCACCTGGTCATAGGTGAGGGTGCGGCTGGAGCCCTCTGCTGACTCCTCCAGCAACGCGACAGTTTTCCTGAGTACCACCCAGGCAGGAGAGCCGATGCGCAACGTATCCGGCGTGTCTGGCAGCACAAACTCTGGAGCGACACTGGCCAGCATGATATGCACAGTGGCATCCACCGCCTCGGGCCGCACGCGCCCATTGCGCACCAGATGCGCCTTCAAGTCGCCCTTGACTTCTGCCAGGGTACGCCCGGCGTTAGCCGGTGAGTACAGGTCATAACCTGCGATATGGTTTCTACGCTGCCCCAGCTCGGGGTCAATGCTCAACATCAGGGCAGTCAGCAGCAATTGGTTGCGCTGGTCGTTTGAAAACCCGGCAGGATCACGCCCAATCGCAGCCAGCAATGTGTTCTGCCGATAGCGATTGAGCGGTGCATGGCTACTCAGATGCCGAGTGATCTGATCATCCATGTTTTGCGTGGTCACGTTCATGCTGGTGAGGATGCCGTCGCCGACATAGGTTCTTAACGCCTCGACCAAGCGTTGGCGTTCGTCAAGGCTCAGGCTTGGGTGGCCTGGCTCCGGTGCCTGCGCAGATGCCCAGGTGTAGTTGCCCAAGGCAGGACTCGATGGTAGCCCAAGACGCTGCCAATTGATCAGGTTACGCACCTGCGCGGCCGTTCGCGGCAGGTTTTCACCACTCAGCCCTGGAAAACTTTGTTGCAGAAACGCCAGCGCGGTGGTGTCTTTGTCGACGGCGCCAGGACGGGGTGCCAGGTTAAACCGCAGGTTCGCCAGGTCGACGAAGGCATAGTCAGCCTTATCGAGCACACTGCGCTCCAAGACGGTCAACCAGGCTTGCCGGTCAATCGCGTCCGCCTCGCCTTGAGTGAATCTGTGTTGCGCGGGAACCGACCCGGCAACCCACGATGACGAGACCTCAGGGGGGGTAACAAAAGGTGGGGGACCGAAACGCGCTGAAGAGAGAAGAGGTATTGCT
Source organism: Pseudomonas sp. Pse35 (assembly GCF_024519715.1). Taxonomy (NCBI): domain Bacteria; kingdom Pseudomonadati; phylum Pseudomonadota; class Gammaproteobacteria; order Pseudomonadales; family Pseudomonadaceae; genus Pseudomonas; species Pseudomonas sp. Pse35. Next base: position 36,629 of record NZ_JALJRP010000028.1, read on the forward strand.
GCAGGAACTTTTGATAACACGTCCATGACCCAGCGTTCAATAAGGGTTTCCAGACTGAGAGAAGGTCTGCGCTGGCTCCATAGGAAAAAGACGAGGCGCAAGCCAGACCTTTCGCTACGCTAAATGCCGCCGACTCAACTCGCGTCGCGCAGAATCAGGCTGCGCAAGTGCCCCGGATTGGACCCGGACCACTTGCGGAACGCCTTGTAGAACGAACTGGTATCGGCAAACCCCAACCGCGACGCAATCTCGGCAAAACTGATCTGCGGTTCAGCCAGCCACACAATCGCCAGCTCCTTGCGTACACCGTCTTTGAGCCCCTGATAAGTCTGCCCCTCCTCTGCCAGGCGGCGGCGCAGGGTGGAAGCGGAAATGCACAAGCTGGCCGCAAGGCCCTCGGTTTCAGGCCAGGTATGGGGCGGCATCTGGCGCAGGTCGTGCTTGATGCGGGTGGCGAGGCTTTCGGGATCGCGGTATTTGACCAGGATGTTGGCCGGCGCACGGGCAAGGAAGCGCTTGAGTTCTTCCGGACTGCGCTTGATCGGCAGGTCGAGACAATCGGCTGAAAAAATCATGCGTGTGCGTGGTCGGTCAAAGCGCAGGTTGTCAGAAAACATCACCCGGTAATCGTCACAGAAGTCCGGCTGCGCGCAACGCAGTTCAATGGCGAGGATCGGGATGCGCCGCCCCGCCAGCCAGCAGGCGACGCCGTGGACGATCATCCAATAGGTGAAATAGGTAAAAGCGCGTTTTGGCTCATCAGGTTCGAGCAGGACAATCTCCGCCAGACTCTGCTGGCGAACCAGTTGGGCCGGAAGATGCTCAAGCATCAACGAGAGAAACCCCAAGCCGGTTTCCAGGCCGGCCGCCAGGCTGGGTTGCGCCATGGAGGCGCGACACAGGAACGCCAGGCTACCGGACTTGAGTGTGCGTGGGTCCATGCCAAAAAACTCATCGTCCCTGCGCCGCGCCAGCAAGCGCCACAGACGTGCATAGGCCGTGGCCGCCACGCGAGCGTCGGGCTGCTCAAGCAACGCCGGGTCAATCCCGACTTTGCTCAATGCCTCAACGGTGGCCGCTCCCGGCGCGCAACTGTGCAACAGCGCTTCGCGCACAAGGTGGATGGAGATAGTGTCTTTTTCCGACATGGGGCGTTGAACTGTCCGGCTGCAGTCTGGGTGGTCTGCATCATAAAGGCGGTTGCGCTTCGCCACCACCGTTCAGCCCACGTTCAGCAAAGGTCAATATTTCTTGTTTAGCAATGAGTATCATTATGTTACAACTTAGCTCCCTAACTAGTTGTGCCCGGGTGCCCGATGCTCGTTCCTTTTTTAATCATGCTGCGCGAAGGCATTGAAGCGGCATTAATCGTTGGCATTATCGCCAGTTACCTGCAACAGACCGGGCGTGGCCAGTGGATGCCTGCAGTGTGGATCGGCGTGTTCCTGGCGGCAGCGCTGGCGCTGCTGGTGGGCGGCGGCCTGGAGTTGGTCAGTGCGGAATTCCCGCAAAAGCAGCAGGAATTGTTTGAAGGTGTCGTCGGTCTGGTGGCCGTGGGCATCCTCAGTTCCATGGTGTTCTGGATGCGCAAAGTGGCGCGCTCGATTAAACACTCGCTGCATGAATCCCTCGATCATGCGCTGGCCGGCTCCAGGCATCAGGTGTTCGCCTTGATCGCCATGGTGTTCTTCGCCGTGGCCCGCGAAGGGCTGGAGACGGTGTTCTTCCTGTTGGCCGTGTTCCAGCAAAGCGAAGGTCCGGGCGCTCCGGTGGGCGCCCTGCTTGGCCTGGCGCTGGCCATTGTTGTGGGTTTGCTGATTTATTCCGGCAGCATGCGCCTGAACCTCAGTGCGTTTTTCCGCTGGACCGGCCTGTTCATCCTGGTGGTCGCGGCCGGCATTCTCGCCAATTCGGTGCAAGCCCTGCATGAAGCCGGCGTGTGGAATCACTGGCAGACCGTGCTATTCGACTTCAGCGCTGCGTTGCCCATGGACAGCCCGCTCGGTTCGGTACTGGCCGGTATGTTCGGTTACCAGGAGGCGCCGACCGTGAGCACCCTGGGCGCCTATCTGATTTACCTGGTGGTGGCCCTGGTGATGTTCTTCCTGCCCGCGGCCCCTACCCAGCCCGTTGCCAATACCTCTTCCGTTTCCAGCCAGTAAGGACCGTCTCTTGTCCAACCCAACCCCTCAATCGGCCCCGCCGTCCCGCGCCCTGCGCTGGGGCGTGGCCGGCTCGGTGGTGGTGATGATCGCCGCCGGAGGCCTGTTCTACTACGCCTCGCAATTGGCCGCCGGCAAGCGCCAGACCAACCACAATGAAATCGCGGTGACCATCCACGGCCACGCCTGCGAACCCAACGCCCTGACGGTACCAGCAGGACATGCCAGCTTTCGCATCATCAACCGCTCCGACCGCGCGGTGGAGTGGGAAATCCTCGACGGCGTGCTGGTGGTCGAAGAGCGGGAAAACATCGCCCCAGGCCTGAGCCAAGTGATCAACGCCAACCTGCTGCCCGGCGACTACGCCATTACCTGTGGCCTGCTGAGCAACCCTCGCGGCACCTTGCATGTCACGCCCACGGCAGAGTCTGACGCCCAGGCCAAGGCCAAGCCGTCGATGGTGGCCTTTATCGGCCCGTTGTCGGAGTTTCGCGTGTACCTGAGCAGCCAAGGCGGTGCGCTGGTCAAGGCCGTAACGGTCCTGCAACAGGCCATCGCCGCCGGCGACCTGGCCCAGGCCCAGGCGCTGTATGCACCGGCGCGCGAGGCGTATCAGCGCCTGGCGCCGGCGTCTCAGCGTCTGGCCGAATTGGATAACGCGATCAATGCCCGCGCAGATTATTTTGAACAGCGCGAGCAGGACCCTGCCTTCAGCGGCTTCCACCGCCTCGAATACAGCCTGTTCCAGCAACACAGCCTTGATGGCCTCGCGCCGGTCGCCCAACGCCTGGTTACCGACGTCACCACGCTCAAGCAGCAATTACTGGCCCAGTCCCTGCCCCCGGAGCAACTGGTGAGCATCGTGGTCCGCAACCTCAACAGCCTGGCGGACGTGCGGGCGGCGAGCGGTGAAGAGGAACGCTACAGCCACATCGACTTGAACGGCTTTGCCGCCAATCTGCAGGTCGCGCGCAAGGTGGTCGACCTGATGCGCCCGTTGCTGGTCAAGTCCGCCGCCGACCTGTTGCCCGCTATCGACAGCGCGCTCAACGCCTTCGACAGCGAACTCGACGGGCTCAAGGTGAATGACCGCTACCCCAGCTACGACAAGGTTACAGCCGATCAGCGCAAGCAGATCGGCGACAAGGCCAAGGCACTGGCCGTTGCACTCGATGGAATCGACCCCGCCCTTGGCCTTTCCGGCCTGCAGTGAAGACGACCGCATACATGAGTGATACAGAACAGTTTGACCTCCAACGTCGCCGCGTCCTGTTGGGCATGGCGGCCACCGGCGCTGCGATTGCCGGCAGCAGCCTGACCTGCCCGGCGATGGCGGCAGCGGCTGAGCAAGTCACCACCGCACCGCGCAGTGACAAGACCCAGGACCACCAGGCGTTTTTCGGCAAGCACCAAAGCGGCATCGTCACCCCGCGCCCGGCCTGCGGCATGGTCGTGGCGTTCGATGTACTGGCCAGCGACCGCCAAGACCTGGAACGTCTGTTCCGCACCCTCAACGAGCGCATCGCATTCCTGATGACCGGCGGCACCGTGCCCCAGGTCGACCCGAAATTGCCGCCCACCGATTCCGGCATCCTTGGCCCTGTGGTCACACCGGATAACCTGACCATTACAGTATCGGTCGGTGAGTCGTTGTTCGACGAACGCTTCGGCCTTGCCGCCGCCAAGCCCAAGCGCCTGAGTCGCATGGTCGGCTTTCCCAACGATGCACTGGAACCGGCGCAGTGTCACGGCGACCTGAGCCTGCAGTTCAGCTCCAACACCCCAGACACCAATATCCACGCGCTGCGCGACATCGTCAAAACCCTGCCCGACCTGCTGCTGGTGCGCTGGAAGCAAGAAGGCAGCGTGCCGCCCCAGGCACCGGCCAAGCCCGGCGAACCGGCACAGAGTGCGCGCAACTTCCTGGGCTTTCGCGATGGCTCGGCCAACCCCAACTCCAACGATGACAAGGCCATGGACCAGATCGTCTGGGTACAGCCCACCAGCGACGAGCCGGCCTGGGCCGCCCATGGCAGTTACCAGGCCGTGCGCATCATCCGTAACTTTGTCGAGCGCTGGGATCGCACTCCGCTGCAAGAACAGGAAAGCATCATCGGCCGTATCAAACCCACGGGCGCGCCCATGGACGGCCAGCACGAAACCCAGGTCCCGGACTACCGCAAGGACCCGCAAGGCAAGTTGACCAAGCTTGATGCCCACATCCGCCTGGCCAACCCGCGCACCCCGCAGACCCAGGCCAACCTGATCCTGCGGCGGCCGTTCAACTACTCCAACGGCGTCAACAAAAACGGTCAACTGGACATGGGCTTGTTGTTCATCTGCTACCAGGCTGACCTGGAGAAAGGCTTTATCAGCGTGCAAACCCGGCTCAACGGCGAACCGCTGGAGGAGTACCTCAAGCCAGTGGGTGGCGGGTATTTCTTTACCTTGCCGGGTGTCACCGGGCCCAAGGATTTCATCGGACGCACGCTGCTCGCCGCAACGCACCCTCACCCCCCTGCCAAGACCTAAAACACCCCACAGCGGAATGCATCCCATGAAGAAGTCGTCTATCGCGTTGTTGTTACTCAGCCTTTCGCCACTGGCAAGCTTCGCCGCTACTGCGCCGTTGGACCTGGTGGGCCCGGTGTCGGATTACAAAATCTACGTCACCGAAGAAATCGCTGAGCTGGTCACCCAGACCCAGGCGTTTACTGACGCCATCAATAAAGGCGACCTGGCCACCGCCAAGAAGCTCTACGCGCCGACTCGCGTGCACTATGAGTCCATCGAGCCGATCGCCGAGCTGTTCAGCGACCTCGACGCGTCCATCGACTCACGCGTCGACGATCACGAGAAAGGCGTCAAGGCCGAAGACTTCACCGGTTTCCACCGCATCGAGTACAGCCTGTTCTCCGAGAACACCACCCAGGGTCTCGCCGCCCTGGCCGATAAACTCAACAAGGACGTGCTGGACCTGAAAACCCGGGTTGACGGCCTGACCTTCCCGCCTGAAAAAGTCGTCGGCGGCGCCGCAGCGCTGCTTGAGGAAGTCGCCGCCACCAAGATTTCCGGTGAGGAAGACCGCTACAGCCATACCGACCTGTACGACTTTCAAGGCAACATCGACGGTGCAAAGAAAATCGTCGACCTGTTCCGTGGCCAGATCGACCACCAAGACAAGGCATTTTTGGCCAAGGTCGATAAAAACTTCGCCGCCGTGGACAAGATCCTGGCCAAATACAAGACCTCGGATGGCGGCTTCGAGACCTACGACAAAGTCAAGGAAAACGACCGTAAGGCTTTAGTGGGCCCGGTCAATACACTGGCGGAAGATTTGTCCACTTTGCGTGGGAAGTTGGGACTCAACTGATCGAAAGCGCCCCCCGTACGTCACGGCGAGGGCGCTGCCTGAAGTGTTTCAGGTCGTCATGCGGGCAGTGCTTCAAACCCATCCAGCGGCGTGCCGGTCGGCAACCCGGTCTTTGGATGGGTCGCGTACCAACGTCCATCGGTCTGTACCGCGTACACCGGTATCGAATGATTGTGTCCGTTATGAGCACCAGGCTGAACCGCCTGCTCCTGGACATTGTGCGGCGCCTGCAACTGGTTTGATACACCCAGGCAAGTGCGCAGTTTTTCTTCCACCACGCCAAGCTTTAAAAGCACTGAGGGGTTCGATGCCCTGCCTAACGCTTTAGGCAGCGCGACGAGCCCTTTCCCTCCAGCGGCCATCAAATCTGCCGCGCCATCCAGTGGGTTCAAGAAGCCACTGACCACCTCAACCCCCTTTTCCAGTACGCGAAACGCCTTGACGCCGAAGGGAGCCACAGCTTTTGTGGACTTGACGAGCGGTTTCAAGGTTCCAAATGCCCCACCTGCGAATGCCCCGGCGGTGTCGATGATCAGCCCGCGCATCCCTTCAACGATGTTGCCTTTGGTCAGGTCAATGACGGCCCCGACAAACGGGATCATGCTCAACAAAATACTGTCGTTGCGTCGCAATATTTCGCGCTTTTGTTCCAGCGGCAACATGCCATGCGCGACCTTCAGCACGCTGGCACGATGATGGATAAAATTGCCCTGCATGATCCGATCGACAATTGACTGGGTGCGGGGCGACGAAAAACTGTTAGGCACCTGGTTGGATGCCTCGCCCTGTACAGAGACCGGCGTAGCGTGCAGGGTCTCGCCCAGCTTATCAATAATGACACCTGGCGAGGTCACACCGGGCCTGGGCAAGGCATTGGAGCTGTAAGCGGCAAAATCAAATGGTTCCACCGCGCCCAGCCGCACGGGGAGCTCTGACACCGCCCAAGGCCCATACGTCTTCGGCACCGTTTGAAAGGTCCCCCCGAGGGCCAAATCACGCGGCAGGTCTTCGCGCTTGACGATCAACAGCTTGTCCGGGAACACCTCGAAGTAGCTGATTACCCCGTTGTAATTACAGCGTATCAGCGTGCCCTTTCGCCCTCTGCGCTCCTCCACCTGCTCCGGTGTTACATCTATCTCAGGCACGCTATCGGTTGCCTCGCGCAAGGCAAACAGGTCCACGTCCCCCCACTCCAAGGCTTGGCGATCAGCCAACGGCAGTTGGGCGATCATGCGTCTTGTGGCGATGCTCAAACCCTGCTTGAGTTTGTCCAGGTAGGCATCGACTTCACCAGGCAACTGGGCCTGCACATCCGGTAAATGGGCGATCCTGGCGTTCAACGCTTGCACGTTGGCATCAACGGCTGCCTGGTCGGATGCGCTCAGCCGCGGTATGACAAATGGTGAGGTGCGCCGGGCTGGTTGTGGCGGCTGCTCCCCGGGCGCCAGCAGCATCCACCGGTCCCTTGTAAGGTCGCCGGTCATGTACGTCTCGATCAGCGTACGCGTTCTCGGCTCGGACAGCTTCATGTTGCGGCGTTCATCCGGGTCTGCGATGTATACCCGCATGGCTTTCAACTGTTCCGCGCTCAGGCCTGGAAATACTGTCTGCAAGTTCCTGATCGCCGAGTCTTCTCGTATAGGCAGCGGCAGGTTGAACTGCTCCAACGCATAAACGAGTTGCTCGCACTCCTCATTGAAAGCCGTGATGGCCTGCAGATGGTGCTGCTGTGTGTAGCGGCCATCCACTGGCTTTTCATAAAGCCCGCGCATCAAGCCCCAATCGAGTAACACGTCGATCCCATAATTATCCAATACCGCCGCTTCGCCCGGCGTACTGGTGCTCAGCCGGCTGAGCCCCATAATTTCGGTGTAGCTCATGCGCCGCGAGCAACCAGGCCCACCTTGACGCTCGGCAAACGTGACCCCCAGGCGAAAGTCGGCCCATTCCACCGAGCCTATCCGCATCGTGGAAGGGATATCCCGGACCAGAAACTCGGGCGCGCTACTGGCCAACAACAGATGCGCGGCCAGCGGTACCGTCTTTGGATCGAGCAAGGTGTTCTGAGCCAGTTGGGTCTCGATTTCAGCGCGTACCGATGCCATCGTCCGTCCACTGTTGGCGGGCTGATAGATGTCATAACCGGCAACGTTTCCAGGGCGCCGAGGCATCTCGGGGTCGATCTGCAGCAGAACCGCCGTGAGTTCCCACTGCTTGGCTTCGAGGGTTGATAAGTCATAAGTACCGGACGTGCCCTGAAAATACAGACTGCGAGCAGCGGCCTTGCCCCATTCCAGAGCTAACGGTTGGTCAAGTATCCGCTCCAGTATCTTGTCGGCGTTGGCACGCACCTCCTGCGGGGTGTGCTCATCGAGTACGCCTTGAAAATCCAAGGCGCGCAATAGACTCGGTTCGCTGCGACCGATGGCATCGTCGCTCAAGAGTTGCGCTATCAAGCGTTTGTCATTTTCAGACAACATGCCCGGTACCCATGGTCGTGCAAGCAATTGCGCGTAATTACCCAGCGCGGGGGCAGGCGCCACCGCAGCTTGCAACCAGCGAATGACATTGCGCACTTCCTTCGCGGTCTTGGGTACGAGGAAGCCGTGAGAAATCAGTACATCACGCACGGCGGCCTTGTCGGCACCGTCTGTGGCAAGCACCGACGTGGCGCCGATCGGCGTCTGCGCATCGGCCAGCGACACCTCTTCGTCGTCGGGTCGATTGCGAACCAGATCAGCCAGGCAACCTGCCAGGTATTGACGCTCGTCCAGCCGGTCGATGGTTTTTCTTGCCGCAAGGCTGCTGCCCTGCAGCCGGCCTTTTGTCTCGGTTGACCAACCGGACCATTCCTCCGCCAACAGATGTCCACGCACCAACGCCAACTCATCGGCATTCGTTGGCGGGGTGATGTCATGCCACTGCAAGACAGCATTGCGAGAAAACCGGTCGGACTGTTCCGGCACATAAGCCACCCCATTACCCGCCCTATCCAGCGCCGTGGCAGCGGCGCGCAATCGGGCCCCGACCTGCCACCAGCCAGAATCGTCGTTCAGAGTGAACGTCTTTCGCGTTCCCACGCGACCGCTTAAGACCAGCCCTGTGATCGAATCCGGTTTCACCACCACGGTATCCAGGGCCATGCCTTTGCTCATAATCCACGCCTTGACTTCATCAGTATTGAACGCACTGCGCAAAGCGGCAAAGCCTGCGTAGAAAGTGCTGTCGGTGGGGATCTGGACGAGGGAATCCCACGCGTGGCGCGTGGCTGATGTCGCCAGCTCGTTACGCAGGCGGTGATCACCCTCGCTCGACGCCAAGGGCACAGGTTGCAGCGTCCATCGTCGGGGACTATCTACAGCAGGATTTGAGGCTGCTTCGCGCTTGCTGCGAACAACGGGGTCGGGGAAGGCGTTTGCCGCCGGGCTCACAGAATGTAGCGGCGGCGTAAACGCAAGGGTGTCGCGACTAGGGCTGATACTCGACATGTCTGTTTCCTCTGAACCAATCAAGGGCAGAGTTCTCGTCCCTAAGAACCGTCGAGAAACAACGTAGCAACCAACACAAGCTATGCGAGTAGGTAAACTCCTAAGGCGGTGAAAACAGTCCTACAGAATACGGTACAGCAACCGCTCGATGCGCACTCGACTGACCCGGCGCAGGAACTTGCCCACCGCGGGTGGATAATCCACCAGCGTTTGCAACTGTTGGTAGCCCTCGATACGGGTTACGTGCTGGAAGATCTGGGCCAACTCGGTACGCCGCGGCGCTAGCCACTGCCCTTGTGGATCGTCGATCAGCAAGCCGTTTTCCAAATCGAGGCGAAACGCCCGAGGGTTGAGGTTGTTGCCGGTGAGCAAGGTGTAGCGCTCATCCACCCACATGCCCTTTAGATGGTAGGTGTTATCGCCGTCGCGCCATAAGTGCAGGTTCAACTGGCCGCTGTTGATCATCGGCTGATGCCGCTTGGCAAAGCGTCGCAGGCTGATCTCGTACAGGTACGGCAACGCCGCAATCACCTTGAAAGGTTCGGTGGGCGGAATGTAGAAATCGTTGGCGGTCTTGTCGCCCACCACGATGTCGATCTTCACACCGCGTGCCAGAGCGCGGTTGATCTCACGGGTCACCGGCAATGGGAGGTTGAAATACGGCGTGCAAATAGTCAGCTGCTGCTGGGCGCTGGCGATCAATTCGAGGATCACCCGGCTCAACGGGTTGTTCTTGCCGACGCCCAGCAATGGGCTGACCGACAGATGACCGTTGGGAAACTGGCCGGCCGTGGTGTCGTAGGCCGCATGCTTGAGACGGCTGCGCAGGTCGCCGATGTCGTTGCGCAGGCTGCGAGTGGTGGGCGGGTTCGGCAGGTCCAGGCGATGCACGGCCTTGGACGCCACCAGGCCGTGTTCCACCAGATGCTGCATCGAATCGGCCAAAGGTTGGCTATGGATCAGATGGTAACGGTCGAAGCGGTATTTATCGAACTTGTGCAGGTACACATTGTTCAGGCTGGCGCCGCTGTACAGCACGCTGTCATCGATCACGAAACCCTTGAGGTGCAACACGCCGAACAGCTCGCGGGTTTGCACCGGCACGCCGTACACCGGTACTTCGGTGGCGTGGCGCTGAGTCATCGCCTGGTACCAGGCGCTGTTGCCCGGTTGCTTGCCCGCGCCGATCAACCCGCGCTGGGCGCGCAGCCAATCAACCATCACCACGATGTCCAGTTCGGGCCGTGCGGCCTTGGCGGCATGCAGCGCGTCGTAGATTTCCTGCCCCGCCTCATCCTGCTGCAAGTACAAGGCAACGATGTATATACGCCGCGTGGCCTGGGCGATTTTCTCCAACAAGCAGCGACGGTAGGCGTCGGCGCTGGGCAGCACTTCAATGGCCTCGTTGGACAACGGGAAACCGCGCAGCTTGGGCAACAGGGAGCGTTTGAAGAACGACGGCATAGGGCTCGCAATGGGTCGAATCCGAAGAGGCCCAAAGCTTACACCATGAGGCTGCTCAGGTCTCGCAGTGGGCAATTCAAAAAACCTGTTGACCATGAAGAACGATCGTTCTACTGTGCGAAACATGAACGATATCACTCAGAATGAAACCCGCGACATCATCCTCGACGTCACCGAAAAATTGATCTATCGCCACGGCATTGCTGCCACCGGCATGGACTTACTGGTGAAAACCGCCGGGGTGTCGAGAAAGAGTATCTACCGCTACTTCGCCAACAAGGATGAGTTGGTGATTGCTGCCCTTCAACGCCGCGACGAGCGCTGGATGCAGTGGCTGCGCAGCGAAGTGGAACACAGCGACGACAGCGGCCAGCGCCTGCTGGAGCTGTTCAGCGCGCTCAAGCGCTGGTTCGGCTCGGCGGACTTTCGCGGCTGCGCCTTTATTAACACTAGCGGTGAAACCGGCGACGCCCAGGACCCGGTGCGCCTGTTGGCCAAGGCCCATAAACGCAAACTGTTCGAGTACGCACTCGAACTGTGCCAAGCACATGGCACTCCCGACCCGGAGCAGCAGGCCGCGCAACTGCTGATCCTGATCGATGGTGCCATTACCGTCGCCCTGGTCATGGGTGATTCAACAGCTGCCGATAATGCGCAATGCATGGCGCGGACCTTACTGCAACTTTGAACTCACAGACCAGGCAACTTTCGACCCAACCTTAATTACTTTGAGGAGCCGCCCATGCCAGCCCAAGAAGAAGTCCGTCCACCCCTGCCGCCGTTTACCCGCGATTCGGCCATCGAAAAAGTCCGCCTGGCCGAAGACGGCTGGAACTCCCGCGACCCACAACGCGTGTCTCTGGCCTACACCCTGGATACGAACTGGCGTAACCGCGCCGAATTTGCCCATAACCGCGAAGAAGCCAAGCAGTTCCTGAGCCGCAAATGGGCCAAGGAGCTGGATTATCGACTGATCAAGGAATTGTGGGCCTTCACCGATAACCGCATCGCCGTGCGCTATGCCTATGAATGGCACGATGATTCGGGTAACTGGTTTCGCTCGTACGGCAATGAGAACTGGGAGTTCGATGAGAACGGCTTGATGGCCAACCGCTTTGCCTGCATCAACGATATGCCGATCAAAGAGAGCGAGCGCAAGTTCCATTGGCCGCTGGGGCGGCGCCCGGATGACCATCCAGGCCTGTCAGAGCTGGGGCTATAACCCCGACTCTGCAGACCGAATGAGATCCAATGTGGGAGCTGGCTTGCCTGCGAAAGCGGTCGTGCAGTAACAGATTCAGCGCCTGACACACCGCCTTCGCAGGCAAGCCAGCTCCCACACTTGGATCGCGGGGCATCAATTGGATCAGCGTCTGCTACAGCCCCCACATTTCTAGTCCTGATTCAGCCCAACCCGATACAACACGCCGTCATCCTCATCGGTCAGCACATACAGAAAGCCATCCGGCCCCTGCCGCACATCGCGAATTCGCGCTTTCAATTCGCCCAACAAGCGTTCTTCGTGGATCACCTTGTCCCCCTCGAACTGCAACCGAATCAGCTCTTGGCTGGCCAGCGCGCCGATAAACAGGTTGTGCTGCCATGCCTTGAATCGGTCGGCGTCGTAGAACGCCATGCCACTGATGCCCGGCGATTTCTCCCAGACATGATGGGGCGCCACTGTGCCCTCTGCCGTTTTGCCCTTGGCTTCCGGAATCGGCAGCAGGGAATAGTTGATGCCATGGGTTGCCAACGGCCAACCGTAGTTCTTGCCGCGCTCGATGATATTGACTTCGTCGCCGCCACGGGGCCCGTGTTCATGTTCCCAGATCGTGCCGCTCCAGGGGTTCAGGGCCAGCCCCTGAGGGTTACGCTGCCCGTAGGACCAGATTTCCGGACGCACGCCGGGTTGACCGACAAAAGGGTTGTCGTCCGGCACGCGCCCATCCGGGTAGATGCGCACCACTTTACCTTGCAGCTTGTCCAGGTCTTGGGCCGTGGGGCGGTCGTTGTTCTCCCCGAGAGTCACGAACAGGTAGCCATCACGGTCGAAGGCCAGGCGCGAGCCGAAGTGGTTGCCAGTAGACAGCTTGGGCTCCTGGCGCAGTATCACCTTGAAGTCTTCCAAGCCGCTCAAGTCGGCCGCCAAACGCCCGCGCCCTACGGCTGTACCGGCCTTGCCGCCCTCGCCACCGCCTTCGGCGTACGACAGGTAAACCAGGCGGTCTTGCTTGAAGTCTGGCGACAGCACCACATCCAGCAACCCACCCTGCCCTTTGGCCCATACCTGCGGCACGCCCTTCAAGGGCGCAGACAGCTTGCCGTCCGGGCTCACAAAACGCAGGTTTCCAGGCAGTTCGGTCACCAGGAAACCTTGCTGGTCCGGCAAAAACGCCAGTGCCCACGGATGGTCAAGGCCCTTGGCAACCGGCGTGGCGGTGATGCTGCCTTGCTCGCTGGGGAACTGTTGGCTATCGGCGGCATACGCCGCGCTCAACGGCAGTAACGCGCTGGCGCACAGGGCGGCTAGCAGGGTTTTACTTACAAACATAAGGCGAAATCCTTAGTGGCGATTGCCGTTGGCATCATAGGTGGGCGCTTTGGGTGCGGTGGCTGGTCGGCTGGGGGCCGCCTCCTGCTTGGGATAGCGGTTGCCGATGCCGCCGTTTTCCAGCGTCGGCCGCGGGTTTGCCGGGACAGGCTGGATACTGCGAACCGCCGGTGCATTGGGCTGGGTGCCCTGCATGCTATTGGGGTTGGCCCGGTGAATAGGGCCGTAGTCGCTACGCCCTGGCAGATTTTGCGCCTGGGCCAATGGCGCAAGGGCCAGGCCCAGCGCCAATGCTGAAAGATGACGTACACAACGGTTCATGGCCAAACCTCTCTATGCCAAGTACTACGTGCTTTCGATAACACGCTACGCCGTGGGTTCGCGTTGTGACACTAAATAGTTTCTCATCAGGTGTAACACGATCTGTCCGAGCATCTATCCGCCGAAACTTTTGCCGTGCTCTGCGAGTCACCAGCACACAGGCTCTTCGTTGAGGAATAACACCTATGCCACGGGCAATCTGGAAAGGCGCCATCAGTTTCGGCTTGGTTCACATCCCGGTATCGCTGGTCTCGGCGACCTCTTCACAAGGCGTCGACTTCGACTGGCTGGACAAGCGCAGCATGGACCCGGTGGGCTATAAGCGCATCAACAAAACCACCGGCAAGGAAGTCACCAAAGACAATATCGTCAAGGGCGTGGCCTTTGAAAAAGGACGCTATGTGGTGCTCAGCGAAGACGAAATTCGCTCGGCACACCCCAAGTCCACCCAGACCATCGAAATCATCGCCTTCGTCGCCAGCGACCAGATCCCCCTGCAAAACATCGACACGCCTTACTTTCTCGCCCCGGATAAACGCGGCGGCAAGGTCTATGCACTGCTGCGCGAAGCGCTGAAAAAAACCGGCAAGGTCGCCCTGGCCAATGTGGTGCTGCACACCAAGCAGCATCTGGCTGCGTTGATGCCGCTGGAATCGGCCCTGGTGCTGGTCATGCTGCGCTGGCCCGCCGAAGTGCGCAGCCTGGATGAGTTGGAGTTGGGCAGCGATGTGACAAAGCCGACCCTGGCCAAAGGTGAATTGGATATGGCCAAGCGCCTGGTGGAAGACATGAGCGCCGATTGGCAGCCCGATGAATACCGTGACAGCTTCCAGGACAAGATCAGGGCGCTGGTGGCGAAGAAGGCCAAGGCCGGCAAGATCGAAGATGTGGAAACGGCCGAAGGCGGCGAAGAGCGAAAATCCGCGGATGTCATCGACCTGACGGAACTGCTCAAACGCAGCCTGGCGGGTAAACCTGCGGCGAAAAAGAGCGCCGCGAAAAAGTCCAATAACAAGGCCTCTTGAGCCTGCCATTGACGGGAGAACGACATGGCAAAGCCCCTGAGCGAGTACAACCGCAAGCGCGATTTCAAGATCACCGCCGAACCTGCAGGCAGCTCACCCGCCAGCAAACGTAACGCTTCGGCCCTGAGCTTTGTGATTCAAAAGCATGATGCGCGCAACCTGCATTACGACTTTCGCCTGGAACTGGATGGCGTGCTGTTGAGCTGGGCGGTGCCCAAGGGCCCAAGCCTGGACCCGAGCCAGAAACGCCTGGCGGTGCATGTTGAAGACCACCCACTGAGCTATGGCAGTTTCGAGGGCAGTATCCCCACCGGCCAATACGGTGCGGGGGATGTAATCGTGTGGGACCGAGGCATCTGGCAACCCCACGATGACCCGCGCAAAGCCTACGCGGCGGGTAAACTCAAATTCACCTTGGTGGGTGAGAAACTCTCCGGTGATTGGGCGCTGGTACGTACCCGCCTCAAGGGCAGCGGTGACAAGGAGCAGTGGCTGTTGATCAAGGAAAACGATCAGCAGGCGCGCCCGGCCTCTGAGTTCGATATTGTCGAGGCCGAGCCCGCCAGCGTGCTCAGCGACGCGGTCGTGGGCAAGCCAAAAGCCAAGGCCAAGGCCAAACCCAAGGCCGCGCCAAAAGCCAAAGCGCCCAAGCGCAACGCTGCGCTGCCTGACGAGTTTGCCCCCCAACTGGCAACCTTGGTCGACCGCGCCCCCGAGGGTGATTGGCGCTACGAAATCAAGTTCGACGGCTACCGCATCATGGCGCGCATTCGCGACGGTGAAGTGCGCCTGTTCACCCGCAACGGCCACGACTGGACCGAGCGCCTGCCGCGTCAGTGCAAAGCCTTGCAAGCGCTCAAGCTCAAAGACAGTTGGCTGGATGGCGAAGTGGTCAGCCTCAATGGCGACGGGCTGCCGGATTTCCAGGCGCTGCAAAACGCATTCGATATCGGCCGCAGCCTGGACATCGTCTATTACCTGTTCGATGCACCCTTTTTGAATGGCCGCGACCAGCGCGAAGACCCGGTCGAGGAGCGTCGGGCTGCGCTTAAATCCGCACTGTCCGCCAGCCGAAGCAAACTGCTGCGCTTCTCCGAAGCCTTTGCCGCCAGCCAGCGCGATATTTTCGAGAGCGCCTGTGACCTGTCGCTCGAAGGCGTGATCGGCAAGCGCGCCGGCAGCCCCTACGTGTCGCGGCGCAGTGCCGACTGGATCAAGCTCAAATGCCGCCTGCGCCAGGAGTTCGTGATTGTCGGCTACACCCGCCCCCAAGGTTCGCGCAGCGGCTTTGGGGCGCTGCTGCTGGCGGTCAACGATGACACCGGCCTGGTATATGCCGGGCGCGTGGGCACGGGCTTTGATCAGGCGGCGCTGAAAACCATCTATGCCAAGCTCACGCCGCTCGAGCGCAAGGACTCGCCACTGCAAAAGCCATTGACCAGTGCCCAGGCCCGCGGCGTGCATTGGGTTGAGCCGAGCCTGGTAGGCGAAGTGCAATTTGCCGAATGGACCCGTGAAGGCGTGGTGCGCCAGGCCGCGTTTGTGAGCCTGCGCACCGACAAGCCAGCCTCGCAGATCATTCATGAACAGCCGCGCGCGGCCAAGTCGGTCAAGGCACCGCAAGCATCGAAAGCCGATAAAGCGCAGGCAACGGTGAAGAACGTGAAAATCACTCACCCCGAGCGCATTATCGACAAGCACAGCGACACGCAAAAACAGCAATTGGCACAGTTCTACACCGATATCAGCGAATGGATCCTGCCCTTTCTGCGCGCACGTGCCGTGTCCCTGCTGCGCGCGCCGGAAGGGATCGAAGGTGAGCAGTTCTTCCAGAAACACTCAGAGCGCATGGCAATCCCCCACATCAAGCAATTGGACCCGGCGCTGGATCCAGGCCATGCGCGCCTGATGGAAATAGACAGCGTGGAAGCCCTGGTCGGCGCGGTGCAAATGGGTACGGTCGAGTTTCACACCTGGGGCGCTACCGCAGACAAGATTGAAACGCCCGACCTGTTCGTGCTCGATCTCGATCCGGACCCGGCCTTGCCCTGGAAAGCCATGCTGGAAGCGGCCCAACTGACTCTGTCGGTACTTGATGAGCTGGGCTTGCAGGCTTTCGTCAAAACCAGCGGCGGCAAGGGCCTGCACTTGATCGTGCCATTGGCCCGGCGCGATAACTGGGACACCGTCAAGGCATTCGCCAAAGCCATTGCCCAATTCATGACCCGCCAACTGCCCGAACGCTTTACCGCCACCAGTGGCCCCAAGAACCGCGTGGGCAAGATCTTTATCGATTACCTGCGTAACGCCCGCGGCGCCAGTACCGTGGCTGCGTATTCAGTGCGGGCACGCCCGGGCTTGCCAGTGTCGGTGCCGGTGAGTCGAGAGGAGTTGAAAGGATTGCGCGGCGCCCAACAGTGGACAGTGGCGAACCTGCACCAACGGTTGCAGGCCTTGAAGGACGACCCGTGGGTGGGGTATGCCAATCGGCAGAAGATCAGCAAAAAAATGTGGGACAAGTTGGGCGCGCAACCCCCTGGGTGATCCGCGCCCTGAGCCAGGTCAGATAAGAATGAAGATCAGCGCCAGACCGGCAAAGATCGCCCACTTTTCCAGGTAGTAGCGCGTGCGGTTGCGCTTTTTGAGCTCCTTGCCACGCAGGCGAATCTTGTACAGCCGGGTGAAGGCACGGTTGAGGCCGCCGGTCTTGTCACCCTCATCGTTGGGCGAACCTGCGGCCGCCATCACATTGCGGCTGAACCAGCGATTGAACGCAGCCGCCCAGCGGTACTTCATCGGCCGTTCGATATCACAGAACAGTATGATGCGGTTCTGTTGGGTGGTGTTTTCCGCGTAGTGAATGTAGGTCTCGTCGAACATCACCGGCTCGCCGTCGCGCCAGTAATAGCTTTCGCCGTCCACGTTGATGTAGCAGCCTGGATCGTTAGGCGTATCCAGCCCCAGGTGATAGCGGTACGAGCCCGCATACGGGTCGCGGTGACGCACCAGCTTGGAGCCCGGTGGCAGTTCAGCGAACATCGCGGCCTTGATCGAGCCGATGCTTTGCACCAGCTCGGTGGTGCGTGGGCACAGCTTCATCGCCGAGGGGTGACTGTCGCCGTACCACTTGAGGTAGAAACGCTTCCAGCCGGTCTTGAAAAACGAGTTGAACCCTACGTCGTTGTATTGCTCCGAGCGTTTGATCTCACCCGCCCGCATCAGATTCTGGCCTTCTTCGCGGATCTCTTCCCAGTGCTCCTGCAATGGGCTCAGGTCTGGAAAGTCGCTGGGCGAAAGGTAGGGACGGCTGGGCTGCTTGGAGAACAGGTACAGGAAACAGTTGATCGGCGCCAGGAACGTCGAGTGATCACTAAGCTGGCGACCCAGCTTGTGTCGCACCCGACCACGCAGGTGTACATACGCAATGGAAGCAACGTAGAGAGCAACAATGATGAGTTTCAAGGGATTCGTCACACGTCAGGGAGAGAACAGGCTGCTCCTGCGAGCCCACAACGGCCGAGGATGGATAAGCAGCACCTGAAATCACAATTCACATACAGGTGACACGGCCGGCGGATAACCGCCTGCGTGCCACCATTGGCAGTTATTTAGCCACACTTTGTAACCAAAGGTTAACTAAGAATTGTGAAAAGCTGTCTATTGAGTGTGCTGAGGGTAGGAGCAGGCAGGCCCTTGAGCCTGCCTGTTTGAGGGCGTTTGAAGGGTTACAGCGGGGTGTCTTTATCCTCGCGGCGATCCCCTAATGCCGTATAGGGCACGGCCTGAGTGCGGCTGCGAACGAAGTAGCGGATCAGCGCAATCATCAGGCCCAGCAACAGGCCACCAACGAGGCTCAACGCGATAACCAGCGGCTTTTTCGGCTTTATCGGTGACAGAGGCTCCTGGGCTCGACGGTCAATCGTCACCAGCTTGAGGTTGCTCATATCAATATTCAAACCACGCAACCTGGCGACTTCGGCGCGAAGCGGCTCGACGTCCTGCAAGAAGATGTCTTCATTGCCACGCTTGCGCAGCACCTCAACCTCGCGGTTGCTTTCCAACAGTTGCAAGTCTTTGCCGATCTCGGCAATGCGCGGGTTGGTGAAATCGTCGCTGGTACGCTGCTGCAATGCAGCGCGTTCGGCTTCCAGCGCCTCGGTCCCCATGAAATACAGCGGGATCTTCTGGTTGTTCACCTCGGTCCGCATGACCTGGCTCGAACCCGTGCGGGTGGAGTCGGCCATAGAGGACGGCGTTGTTGGTGTACGAATGCCCATGGACTTGGCAATGCTGATAGCTTCGGCCAACTCGGCGAGGCGGTTGGTGCGTTCCATCTTCATCTGCAGGCGCAGGGCGCTGAGTTCATCCTGCAGTTGGGCACGCTTGAGCCGGTCAGCTTCCAACAGCTTGGCGATTTTCGATTCTTTATCGGTATCGTAATTGGCGCGGGCAGCGTCGATCTTGCCCTTGAGCTCGCTCAAGCGGTTATTGACGATAACCTTCAGGTCGGCACCCACCTGCTGACGCTCGGCGGCGATGGCGTAGTCCACAAAACCGTTGAGGATCGCAACACCATCGACGTCGGTCGGGTATTGCAACTCCAGACGGATATAACTGCTCAACGAATCGGATTTCTTGGGGTCGGGCAGAATCAGATTGACGGAATTGCGGTTGAACGCCTCAAAGCTCTGCTCAAGGGTTTGCCCCGGTTTCTTGAACGCCTTGAACAACTCCTCATGATCCTTGAAGAACCCCAGGCGCGCATCATAGGAATCCAACTGTGCGCCCACCTTGAGCAGCGCATCGGCAGGCGGCAACTTATACACTTCCGAACGGTTCAAGGCGTCCAGCTCGTTGATAGCCGCAGGCCGTAACACACTGCTGACCTCATAGGTCTTGGGTGCCAGGAAGGCATAACCTGCGCCTAATACCCCGGCCAGAAGCGTACACCCAACCACCAGCTTTTTTTGTCGCCAGATGGCGTGAAACAATTCAAATAAATCAATTTCATCAGACGCTGCGGAAGGCGGAAGCGGGGAAGTACGATTCAAAATAAGAACACCTTAAAATAATACTAAAAGGCCATCATTCTCAGAAGTCTGAATGACTTCAAAAATTAGGGACAACGCCCTGGATACGGCAGACCAATGGCGATGTGACCACTCAGCCCCCTGAAATATCCCACAAACTTAGGGATTATTTCGGTTTCATTTCGGTGAGTAAGCCAAATCACACAGCCATATCAGACTGATCTCGTTGCAAGCGTAGTCAATCCAACATGAAAAAGCTGTCAAATACCTGTCTTATAAAGAAAAAAATTTCGCCTTCATGGGGGACAGTGGCAGTCTCAATACAATTGGACATTTTTTTGAACAGCAATAAGGAGTTTGCATGTCACCGCTTTCAGCCTCGGACTTTCACGCACTGCAAGGCACATGGGAACAAACAGCCCTTGAAGACAGTGGCGTGCTCAACCCCGTGGATGCCCACAGCGCACCGGGAGCGATGACGACAATTGCGGGGGATCGCTTCGAAGTGACCACGGTCAGTGGCGAAATATTATTGGCGGGACGGTTCGTACTGGACGCCAGTACCACGCCCAAAAGCATCACCTGGACGGACGCCATCGGCGAAGATGCAGGCAAGCAACTCCCCGCCAGTTACCGGCTCGACGGCGATGATTTCGTGTTTATCGCAGCGGATGAGGGCATGCCCAGGCCCACTGTATTCAGCACTGGTCCGGGGCAAACCATGCGCACCTTCGTGCGGCGCTCTTGATCAAATGTGGGAGCTGGCTTGCCTGCGATAGCGGTGGGTCAGTCAACTAATCTGTCACTGATACACCGCTATCGCAGGCAAGCCAGCTCCCACATGTTGGAACGCGGGGCGTCAGGCAGATAGGCGGTGGCTGGCAGGCCGTTACGGGAGCAAGCTCCCTCGCCACAGGTGGACATATAAGACGTGGCTATCCGATTTGATCACGGCATTTTCACAAGGCCTTCACTTTTCGACCTATAAGGTCAGGCCTACCTACTCCAGTGAATCACTTGGCCCGCCCTCTCCTCGCGGGCCTTTTTTTGCGTGCGCAAACCTTGATTAGCCATTACGCCTGATCGCTGTCATGGTAAAGCACAGGGGCAGTTGCGCGGCCTGATGCTCATATTGATCGTAGAGCTCTTCCCGGTTGGAATGCGGGTATTCCTGCAAATGAGCGATCTGCAACTGCGCTGCGATAGCCCCGCTGACGACACTGCCCAGGGTATGTACATACCAATAGGAGGTCGGCCCGGGCCGCTCATCCTTCCCTTCATAGATAATTGCCTCCTGCAGCACAAAGGGTTCACGCTGGAAGTAAGAACTGGCAGGCAGCATAGGGTTGGCCCCACAGGGGTCAAACATCTCAAGAAAGGGATGGGTTTCGTACATGACCAACGTACCGCCGGGCTTCAGCACACTGGCAACCTGGCGCATGAACAACGCCACATCCGGCATCCAGCCCAGCACGCCGATGGTCACCAGGGCAATATCGAACCGTGCCTGCAAACGCTCGGGCAAATGGTGGATATCGGTCTCAATGAACTCAGGGCTGTGTGGCGAGGCCTCGGCCAACTCCCGCGCCTGTTCAAGAAACGCCCGGGATTGATCAACCCCCACCACCGAACGGGCGCCCAAGCCATACAACGAAAGGCTTTCGCGTCCGTTGTTGCAGCACAATTGCACCACGTCCTTGCCCACCACGCCGACCTCTTGCAGCAAGGTGGTGATGGTCGGGTCAAGGCAGGAAAAATCAGGCTCGGCTACCGAGTCCAGCAGTGCCGCCCAGGTCGCGGTGTCTTTATGCAACCCGGCGGATTCGTCCCAGGCATTTCTATTGCTGGCGATCGCCTCTTGCGCTGAGGGCATGTCCATTGCTTCTCCAGAAATTCATTCCAGTGGGCTTCGGAAAGTAAATTAAATGCGCGCAGGAGGAAACCCTGGCCCACCGCGAAACTTATCGCCCAGCCCACCGGTCATTATCCCAACGCGCGCTCAGCCCCTGAACGCCGCTCTTGAAGGTCGCACCGTGGCCCGTCATTCAGACCTGCGCATCGCTTTATCCCTGGACAGCCTGAACTTCTTTCTTGCCGATGTGCGCGACGGTCTCGGACCGTACCTGGCGATCTATCTGTTGGCCGTCCATCAATGGGAGCCGGCCAGCATTGGCGTGGTCATGACCCTCGCAGGCATCGCTGCCTTGCTGACCCAAGGCCCCGCGGGTGCGCTGATCGACCGCACTCGCAGCAAACGCGCGGTGGTTGCCATTGCCGCGCTATTGGTGACGGGCAGTTGCCTGATGCTGCCTTTCGTCAGTTCATTTGGCTGGGTGGCGCTGACCCAAGCTGCCAGCGCCGTAGCTGCCTCTGTCTTTGCTCCGGCAATTTCCGCCATTTCGCTGGGGATCACCGGGCCGCGTGCCTTCACCCGGCGTACCGGGCGCAACGAGACTTTCAACCATGCCGGCAATGCCGTGGCCGCATTGCTGGCCGGCGGGCTGGCCTACCTGTTCGGGCCGGTGGTGGTGTTCTACCTGATGGCGTTTATGGCCGTCGCCAGTGTCATTGCGGTCAGTTGCGTGCCGGCCGAGGCGATTGACCATGAGGTCGCCCGTGGTTTTGATCCGGCCCATCACACCGACCACGAACAGCCCTCGGGCCTGAAAGCATTGCTGGCCAACCAACCGCTGCTACTGTTTGCCATCTGCTGCGCACTGTTTCACCTGGCCAATGCCGCGATGCTGCCGCTGGTCAGCCAGAAACTGGCGCAGATCAATCTGCAGATGGCCACCCCGCTGACGTCAGCCTGCATTGTCGCCGCACAGTTGGTGATGGTGCCGATGGCCTGGCTGGTCGGGCTCAAGGCCGATATCTGGGGGCGCAAGCCACTGCTGCTTGCAGGTTTCCTGATACTGCCGTTGCGTGGCGTGCTCTATACCTTATCCAGCGACCCCTACTGGCTGGTGGCCGTGCAGATGCTCGACGGTATCGGCGCCGGTATTTTCGGCGCCCTGTTCCCGGTGATCGTCAAGGACCTGACCCAAGGCACCGGCCGCTTCAACGTCAGCCTGGGCGCCCTCTCCACCGTATTTGGCCTGGGCGCGGCACTCAGCAACAGCCTGGCCGGCTTCGTGGTACAGCAGGCTGGCTACAACGCGGCCTTCCTGACGTTGGCAGCGGTTGCAGCCGCTGCCTTGATGCTGTTGTGGCTGGCTATGCCTGAGACATTGGCAAAACCATCCTTCGCTCGCCATACAACTGTCGCCTGACATATGCGACAATGCGCGCCAAATTCCAACACACATCCCCAATTTTGTGTTCAGCGACCGGGTTTCGCGCCTTGATGTCGCTGTTGACGCATGCCTGAAGGCACCTGCCGTCACGCTCGCAACCCATTGATAGGTAAAGTAATTGATCTCCACAGCTAACATCACCATGCAGTTCGGCGCCAAGCCGCTCTTCGAGAACGTCTCGGTCAAGTTCGGCGCCGGCAACCGCTATGGTCTGATCGGTGCCAACGGTTGCGGCAAGTCGACCTTCATGAAAATCCTCGGTGGCGACCTCGACCCGTCCGGCGGCCAGGTCATGCTGGAGCCGAATGTGCGCTTGGGTAAACTGCGCCAGGACCAGTTCGCCTACGAAGAATTCACCGTGCTCGACACCGTGATCATGGGCCACGAGGAGCTGTGGAAGGTCAAGGCCGAACGCGACCGCATCTACTCGCTGCCGGAAATGAGCGAAGAAGACGGCATGGCCGTGGCCGAGCTGGAAACCGAGTTCGCCGAGATGGACGGCTACACCGCCGAATCCCGCGCCGGCGAGCTGCTGCTGGGCCTGGGTATTCCCCTGGAACAGCATTTCGGCCCGATGAGCGAAGTGTCCCCCGGCTGGAAGCTGCGCGTACTGCTGGCCCAGGCGCTGTTCTCCGACCCGGAAGTGCTGTTGCTCGACGAACCGACCAACCACTTGGACATCAACACTATCCGCTGGCTGGAAAACATCCTGACCCAGCGCTCCAGCCTGATGATCATCATCTCTCACGACCGTCACTTCCTGAACAGCGTGTGCACCCACATGGCTGACCTGGACTACGGCGAGCTGCGCCTGTTCCCGGGCAACTACGACGAGTACATGACCGTGGCGACCCAGTCCCGCGAGCAATTGCTGTCGGACAACGCCAAGAAGAAAGCGCAGATTTCCGAACTGCAATCCTTCGTCAGCCGCTTCTCGGCCAACGCCTCGAAAGCCAAGCAGGCGACCTCCCGTGCCAAGGCGATCGACAAGATCCAGCTGGCCGAAGTCAAGCCGTCGAGCCGTGTGAGCCCGTTCATCCGTTTCGAGCAGAACAAAAAGCTGCACCGCCAGGCGGTCATGGTCGAAAAAATGGCCAAAGGTTTCGACGGCAAGCCGTTGTTCAAGGACTTCAGCTTCCAGGTTGAAGCGGGCGAGCGCGTGGCGATCATCGGCCCCAACGGTATCGGCAAGACCACCCTGCTGCGCACCCTGGTCAACGAACTGACCCCGGACGCCGGCAGCATCAAGTGGACCGACGCCGCCGAACTGGGCTACTACGCCCAGGACCACGCCCACGACTTCGAAGACGACGTGAGCCTGTTCGACTGGATGGGCCAGTGGACCCAAGGCGAGCAAATGATTCGCGGCACCCTGGGCCGTATGTTGTTCTCCAACGACGAGATCCAGAAGTCGGTCAAAGTGATCTCCGGTGGTGAACAAGGTCGCATGCTGTTCGGCAAGCTGATCCTGCAAAAGCCCAACGTGCTGATCATGGACGAACCGACCAACCACTTGGACATGGAATCCATCGAGGCGCTGAACCTGGCGCTGGAGAACTACCCGGGCACGCTGATCTTCGTCAGCCACGACCGTGAGTTCGTATCGTCCCTGGCCACCCGCATCATCGAGTTGAGCCCAAGCGGCGTGATCGACTTCAGCGGCACCTATGACGACTACCTGCGTAGCCAGGGTGTGGTGTTCTAAGAACAGCACTTAGCTGCAAGCAAAAGCCCTGTCCCTGTGACAGGGCTTTTTTGCATACGCTCTACTACTGTAGGAGCGAGCTTGCTCGCGAAAAACCTGAGGACGCCGCGCAGAATCAGGCAACCCGCGTTATCGTTGACGTTCTTCGCGAGCAAGCTCGCTCCTACAGTAATGCGGGATATGCCATGATGCTTTACCGCCCGCCAGCGATTGAGTACTCATGCCTGCCGCCCCCTCCTCCCTGTCGATCACCCTGCAGATCGTTTCCATCGTTTTCTACACTTTCATTGCCTTTATCTGCATCGGCCTGCCGATAGCGGTGATTCCAGGCTATGTGCACGAGCAACTGGGTTTCAGCGCCGTGGTGGCCGGGGTGACCATCGGTTCGCAGTACCTGGCCACGCTGCTCAGCCGTCCGATGGCCGGGCGGATGTCGGATAACGTCGGTACCAAACGCGCGATCGTGCTGGGCCTGGCCGGCATTCTGATCAGCGGTGTACTGACCTTTATCGCCACGCTGCTGGAAAGTCTGCCGAGCTTGAGCCTGGGTATTCTGATCGCCGGTCGCCTGTTACTCGGCGTGGCCCAGGGCCTGATTGGCGTGGGGACCATCAGTTGGTGCATGGGCGCGGTGGGCGCCGAGCACATCGCACGCTCGATTTCCTGGAATGGCATCGCCTCCTACGGCGCGATTGCGATTGGTGCGCCACTTGGCGTGGTGATGGTGGCTGATTACGGCTACACCAGCCTCGGTCTTGCCCTGACGGTGTTGGCGGCGTTGGGCCTGGTGCTGATCCGCAATAAACCGTCGGTGCCGGTGGTACGTGGCGAGCGGCTGCCGTTCTGGGCGGTGTTCGGGCGTATCGCACCATTCGGCGCCAGCCTGTGCCTGGCTTCGATTGGCTACGGCACGTTGACGACCTTTATCACCCTGTATTACCTGAATCGTGGCTGGGCCGGTGCGGCGTATTGCCTGACGGTATTTGGTGTGTGCTTTATTCTCTCGCGCCTGGTGTTTATCTCAGCCATCAGCCGGTTTGGCGGGTTCACCGCCGCCATCGCCTGCATGCTCATCGAAACCCTGGGCCTGACGCTGCTGTGGCTGGCACCGTCTACCAGCGTGGCCTTGATCGGCGCAGGGTTGACCGGTTTTGGTTTGTCACTGGTTTACCCGGCGCTCGGCGTGGAAGCTATCAAGCAAGTGCCGGACAGCAGCCGCGGCGCGGGGCTGAGTGCGTATGCGGTATTTTTCGACCTGGCCCTGGCGATCGCCGGGCCGTTGATGGGCGCCGTGGCGTTGAATCTTGGCTACGGCTGGATATTCTTCTGCGCCGCGTTGCTGTCGGTCAGCGCGCTCGCCCTGACCGTACTGCTCAGGCGCCGCGCCTACTGATCAGCCGTCTGCAGGCCGGCACGCGTTGCCTCACCGAGGGTGCGACTGAAAAAGCGCCCGGCCTCGGAGACCATATCGCGGTGAATCCCTTCACGGTCGACACCATCGGCATCGGTGCAGATGCCCGGCATTGTCGCCAGTTGATCACTGTCGCACGGGGCCATGAATACAAAGTGCCCTGCCCCGGCCAACAGCTTGAAGTCCGGCGGCTCTGGCAGTTTGCGCGCCAGGGCGGCGGCGTTTTTGTCCACTGCCACCAACTGGTCGCCATCGCCACTGTAGAGCAGCACTGGCACATGCACGTCCGCCAGGGTATGGCGGCCAAACATCAAGCTCAGCGGCGCCATCAGCATCAACGCATGGATGCGCGGGTCAGCCTGGGGTTGCAAGTCGTCGCGATCAACCACCAACTCGCCCTTGGTAGTGCACGCGTCGCGGTCTTCGGGGCGTTCCTGGCAGTAGCGACGCAGGCGCTCGAAATCAGGCTTGGCGCCTGCCAGAATCAATGCCGTCTCGCCACCGGCTGAATATCCGATGACACCAATCTGATCGACATCGACAAAGGGCGACAGCATCGGATCGGCCAGGGTGGCGGTGATCGCCTGGGATATCTGGATCGGCCGGCCATACAGATTACTCACGGTGCCCAGGCGGCTGTGGTCCTTATAGTTGTCGCCGGGATGCAGGACCGCCACCACTACGAACCCCTTACGCACCAGTGACGTAGCCAGGTCGTGCAGGGCCAGGGGCGTGCCGGTGTTGCCGTGGGACAGCATCAGCATCGGAAAACGGCCGATAGCAACCTTGGCATCTTCACTGGCCGCGACCTGATAGGCGCCCAGCGGCGTGGTGCGTTCGGTATCGGTGGAAGGGTAAAACGCGATGGCCTTCATCGGCTGCGAATCCAGCGGGTCGAGCACACTCATGCGATGAAACCCCACACTCCAATGGGGGTGCGGTGCCGGTGCGGCGTGCACTGAAACCAGGCTGCCCAACAGCGAAAGTACCAAAACAGCACAAAGACGCATCATGGGGACGTCCACCTTTGCTGCACAAGAACCGGCCTGTCGAATAAAAAGTCCAGGGTATCGCAGGGATGTGTGCATAACCTGGGCCACAACGAAAAAACTCCGTACCCCGCTCGCGTTCAGGCGATCAGAGTACAGAGTTTAGGCGCTCGGTTTCAGAATGAAACCGAGGACAGGGCAAATTTACATAAGCCTTACGCAGCGGCGAACAGTTGCTCGTTGATGCGCACGTTGGCGTCGCTCATGGCTTTGCTGCGCACTTCATCACCGTAGGCCAGGCCTTCAGCGCGCACGATCTCAATGTCGGTGATGCCCAGGAAGCCGAACAGCAGTTTCAAGTAGCCTTCGTGGGCAGCGCCCGAGGCTTGGTCGGCATGCAGGCCGCCGGCGGTGGAGACAATAATGACTTTCTTGTTGCCGCACAGGCCTTCAGGGCCGGCTTCGGAGTAACGGAAGGTCTGGCCGGCCACTGCGATGCGGTCGATCCAGGCTTTCAATTGGGTTGGGATGGTGAAGTTGTACATCGGCGCACCGACTACCACAGCATCGGCGGCGAGGAATTCAGCCAGCGACGATGCACTCAGTTCAGCCTCGTGCTTTTGCGCCGCATCGCGCAGTTCCGCAGCAGTGCCCAATGCGCCCAAGGTAGCGCCGGAGAAATGGTTGATGCCTTCGCTGGCGAGGTCGCGGTAGGTCACTTCCACACCCGGCTGCGCGGCTTGCCATGCCTTGACCACACCGGCGCTGAGCTGACGGGAGGCCGAGTTGTCGCCGAGGATGCTGGAATCGATGTGCAACAGTTTCATGATGGATCTCCGAGGTGGGATCGACAGTGGCGATCAGATGGTGGTGATGCTACGCATGAAACCAATGGTCGATAAGCCAGCTGAAATGCGATAGTTTGTCCCACTGACAGGACAATAGGCCCACCATGCAAGACCTCAACGACCTCTACTATTTCGCCAAAGTCGTCGAAGCCGGCGGTTTTGCTGCGGCTGGCCGGCTGCTCGGCATTCCCAAATCCAGGCTTTCACGGCGCATTGCCGAACTGGAAGACCGCCTGGGTGCACGCTTGCTGCAACGCACCACCCGGCAACTGACGCTCACCGCCGTCGGCGAACGCTACCTGCGCCACTGCCAGGCCATGCTGCTTGAAGCGGAAATGGCCGACGAGGCCGTGGCCAGTATGTCCAGCGAACCACGGGGGCGCTTGCGGGTCAGTTGCCCGGTGGGCCTGGCCCAGCAGATCCTGCCGGAGCTGGTAGCCGGTTTTTTGGCCGCGCACCCGTTGGTGCAGTTGGACATGACCCTGGTGAATCGCCGCGTCGACCTGGTGGCCGAAGGCATTGATGTAGCGCTGCGCGTACGCGAACTGGGCGACGAAGACCCGTTGCTGGTCACCAAACGCCTGCGCCAGGCGCATACCGTGCTGGTGGCCAGCCCCGTTTTCATGCGTGAGCGGCGGGTCGAAACCCTGGAAGACCTCAAGCAGTTGCCAATCCTTGGCGCACTCGAGGCGGACCGAATGGTGCACCAACGCATCATCGACCCCCAGGGCAATATGCACGAGCTAGTGATGGAGGCGCGCCTGGGCATCGAAGACTTTATCGTGCGCAAGGCCAGCGCAATGATGGGTGTGGGCTTTACGGTGCTGCCAATGATGTACTGCGAAGAAGAACTGGCCAGCGGCCGGCTGGTGCAACTGCTGCCGCAATGGTCATTGCCAGGCGGCTGGCTGCAGGCGGTCTACCCGCACCGGCGCGGCGTGCTGCCGGCCATCCGGGCCTGGATCGACTATCTGGAAGAAGGCTTCAAAGGCTGTGGAGATCGGCTGTTATGAGCATGACGGAAGAACAAGTCGCACGTTTCTGCCTGAGCCTGCCAGGCGCACGGGAAGACTATAAATGGGGTGGCGTGCGGGTGTTCTCGGTTGCTGGCAACAAGATGTTCGCCTTGCAGAACCTGCGCGGTGAGTCGCTGGCCTTCAAGGTCGACAAAGAACTGTTCCTGGGTCACGTCGACCGCCCGGGCATTCACCCGGCGCCTTACCTGGCGAGGGCGCAGTGGGTCATCATGAACACGCCCTACCCTTTGGGCGCAGAGGAACTGCGTGGCCTGTTGCAGCGCTCCCACCAGTTGGTGGTGAGCAAGCTGCCCAAGCGCACACAGATTGGCTTGCGGCTAGAGGATTGACAGCAAGGTGCCGTCGAGGAACAGCTGGTCCAGCCAGAACACCTGGTGCAACAGCACAATCACCCAGAACAACACCTGGTAAGACACCTTGCGCGTCTTGTGCCGGAACACCTGCTGGGCTATCAACGCCCCCGGCCAACCGCCCGCCAACTCCACCGCATGCAGGATGTTTTCCGGGGTGCGCCAGCCTTCGGTCTGCGCCTTGCGCTTATCGCTCCAGTACAAGAAGAACGCAACCACGCTGACCGCGCCGTAGGCCATCAACGGGATCACCGTTTCGCCGCGATACCACAGCAACGCCGAGCCCAGCAGCGGCGCGGCACACAGCAGTACAAAGATCAGCGCCTTCAGGCGTGGGTGCTGGATAGTCATGGCTTGACCGCAGTCCAGTCGATCCAGCCGAACTGCCAGGTCGCCAGGATCACCAGGCCGAACGCAATGCGGTACCAGGCAAACGCCGCGTAGCTGTGGCTGGCGATGAACTTGAGCAGGGCCTTGACCGCAATCATGGCGAAGATGAACGAGGTGACAAAGCCAATGGCGAACACCGGCAGGTCCGCGGGCTGGAACAGGTCACGGTATTTATAGCCCGAGTACACCGCCGCACCGACCATGGTCGGCATCGCCAGGAAGAACGAGAACTCGGTAGCTGTCTTGCGCGACAGGCCGAACAACAGGCCGCCGATGATCGTTGCACCGGAGCGCGAAGTGCCCGGGATCATCGCCAGACACTGGGCCAGGCCGACCTTGAGGGCGTCTTTCCAGGTGATGTCGTCGACGGTTTCAGCCCGCACTGCATGTTGGCGGCGCTCGGCCCACAACATGATCACGCCACCCACTACCAGGGCAGTCGCTACAGTGATCGGGTTAAACAGATAGTGCTTGATCAGGTCGGCAAAAATCACCCCCAATACCACCGCCGGCAACACGGCGATGATCAGGTTGACGGTAAAGCGCCGGGCCTTGGGCTGGGTCGGCAGGCCGATGACCACGTCAAAGATCTTGCGCCGAAACTCCCAGACTACCGCCAGGATCGCGCCCAGCTGGATGATGATATTGAAGGCTTCGAAACGCTCGCCGCCAAAATTGATCAGGTCGGCGACGATGATCTGGTGGCCAGTGCTGGAGATCGGCAAGAACTCCGTAAGCCCCTCGACGATGCCGAGAATCAATGCCTGTATGGCGGTCCAAAAATCCATGCTGTCTCCAAAGGTCATGCGCGTGGCATGCCTCATAGTCTTTTTTAAGTTCACTGACGACGAGCGCACACAAGCGCCCGCGGTTGATTCTCAACGCCGGTCTGCAAAAATTCCGTGAAAAATCAGGCAGTACTCAGGTTTTTCGATTCCGGGCCGAAAGCCTATCAGACACGCCGGAAATCTCGAAGCAGCACCACAATTATAAAGAGCAGGGAGTGACAGGACGATGAACAGTTTGCGCAGCATGTCGATCAGCCGCCGCCTTTGGCTGATCCTGATAGTCGCCGTGTTGATGCTGCTGGCCTTGGGGCTGTTGATGCTCAACCAGATCCACGGCGACCTCTACCAGGCCAAGCGCCAGCAGACCCAGCACGTGGTACAGACCGCCAGTGGCGTACTCAGCTATTACCAGAACCTGGAAAAAACCGGCGTACTGACCCGCGACGCCGCGCAACAACAGGCCTTGAGCGCGGTGCGCGGCCTGCGTTACGACCACGATGATTACTTCTGGATCAACGACCTCACCCCCGTGATGATCATGCACGCGGCCAACCCCAAGCTCGACGGTCAGAACCTCTCGGCAATTCGCGACCCGGACGGTTTCGCCGTGTTCAACGAATTCGTGAGCCTGGCCAAGGCCAAGGGCGCCGGCATCGTCAACTACCGCTGGCCGAAACCCGGCGCCGAAGCGCCGGTAGAGAAAACCTCGTACATCCAACTGTTCGAACCCTGGGGCTGGATTATCGGCTCCGGCGTCTACGTCGACGATGTACAGGCTGAATTCAGGGGCCAGGTGTGGAAAGCCTCGGCCATTGGCCTGGGCATTGCGTTGATGATGGCCGTGCTGGTGGTGTTGATCGCTCGCAGCATCGTGCAGCCGTTGCAGGCGGCGGTGAATGCCATGGGCAATATCGCCAGCGGCGAAAGCGACCTGACCCACAGCCTCGACACCCACGGTCGTGACGAACTGACCGCACTGGCCCAGCACTTCAATAGCTTCACCGCCAAGCTGCGCCAGGTTGTCGGCCAGTTGCAGGTGTGCGCGAACGCCCTGGGCCAGTCGTCCACCGAGCTGGGCCACAACGCCAGCCAGGCCCATGACCGCAGCCAGCAGCAATCGCAGCAGATGGAACTGGTGGCCACCGCCATCAATGAAGTCACCTACGGCGTGCAGGACGTAGCGAAGAATGCCGAACACGCCGCCAGCGAAATGCGCGATGCCCAGGCCCAGGCACAACAGGGCCAGGTCAACATCGACGGCAGCTTGCAGCAGATCGACCAGCTCTCCACCACCATCAGCCAGGCTGTGGAGGTGATCCGCACACTCTCCAGCGAAAGCACGCAGATCGGCGGGGTACTGGAGGTGATCCGCTCCATCGCCGACCAGACCAACCTGCTCGCCCTCAACGCCGCCATCGAAGCCGCCCGCGCCGGGGAGCAAGGCCGTGGGTTTGCGGTGGTTGCCGATGAGGTGCGACTGCTGGCCCAGCGCACGCAGAAATCCACCGCCGAGATCCAGGTAATGATCGAGCGCCTGCAAGGTCACTCGGAAGCGGCGGTCAAGGTCATCAGCGACAGCCACAGCGCCTCGCAACTGACCATCGAGCAAGCCGGCCAGGCCGGTGCAAGCCTCACCGCCATCGGCCAGGCACTGCACAACCTCAACGGTCTGAACGCCTCGATTGCCAGCGCCACCCTGCAGCAGGCCCATGTGGTGGAAGACATCAACCAGAACGTCACCCAAGCGGCCGGGCTGTCCCACAGCACGGCGCTGGCGGCGGAGCAATCGAGCGTGGCGAGTGCGCAGTTGCGTGGTTTGAGTGAGCAGCTTGATGGGTTGCTGCGCCAATTCCGAATCTAGCGCTGATTGGCCTTTTGTAGGAGCGAGCTTGCTCGCGAAAAACCCATAGGCACCGCGGTTATTCAGACAATACGCG
Source organism: Pseudomonas sp. Pse35 (assembly GCF_024519715.1). NCBI lineage: Bacteria > Pseudomonadati > Pseudomonadota > Gammaproteobacteria > Pseudomonadales > Pseudomonadaceae > Pseudomonas > Pseudomonas sp. Pse35. Next base: position 68,794 of record NZ_JALJRP010000028.1, read on the forward strand.
GTAACCTTGACGATCTTCGCGAGCAAGCTCGCTCCTACAAAGGGCAATGACGCATTGCTGTGTTTGAGGATCGGTGAGCTCTGGGTACAATCACCGCCCTCTCCCACTCTCCCAAGGATCCACCATGTCCGGGCTTGAACTGTTCGCCGCCGCCCTGGGGGTGATCGCTGTCTGGCTGACGGTCAAACAAAACCCCTGGTGCTGGCCCATCGGCCTGGTGATGGTGTTGCTCTACACCTGGGTGTTTTTCGAGGTCAAGCTCTACTCGGACATGCTGCTGCAAGTGGTCTACGCGGCGCTGCAAGTTTACGGTTGGTGGCAGTGGACCCGCGCTGGCGAGGTCAAGCAAGGCCGCCAGGTCACCAGCCTGAAAGCGCCGGCAATCATGGCCAGCCTGGCTGTGGGCGCCGTCGGCAGTCTGCTGCTGGGCGCCGCCATGGCCCACTGGACTGACGCCGCCCAGCCCTGGCTCGACGCCGCCCTCACCGGCTTCAGCCTGGTGGCGCAGATGTGGATGGCGCAAAAACGCGTACAGTGCTGGCCGTTGTGGATTGTGGTGGATGTGATCTTCGTCGGCCTGTTCCTCTACAAAGGCCTCTATCTCACGGCTGCACTCTATGCATTGTTTACCGTGATTGCCGTGCAAGGCTGGCGCGAGTGGCGCGCCGACCCGGCGTTACGCGCATGAAAGTGGTGGTATTAGCGGGCCCCGAATCCAGCGGCAAGAGCTGGCTGGCGGCGCAGTTGCACGCGCGCTTCGGCGGGTTGATGGTGGGGGAATATGTGCGGTACTTCATCGACCAGCATCAGCGCGACACCACCCTGGCGGATATCCCGGCCATTGCCCAGGGCCAGTTGGCCTGGGAGGATGCCGCCCGCGCCAAACGCCCCGCCTTGCTGATCCTCGACACCCACCTGCTGACCAACAAGCTCTGGAGCCAGGCCCTGTTCGGCGACTATCCCGGCTGGCTTGATGACGAACTTCTGGCGCGGCATTACGACCTGCACCTGCTGCTCTCACCCGAGGATGTGGAATGGAGTGCCGACGGCCAGCGCTGCCAGCCGGAACTGGCGGATCGCCGGGCGTTTTTTCAGGCCAGCCTGGAGTGGATGCAGGAGCATCGACAACCACTGGTGGTGATTGGCGGGGATTGGGAGCAGCGCCGCCAGGCGGCATTTACCGCCGTCAAGCAGTTGCTCGCCTTCCCCCTGTAGGAGCGAGCTTGCTCGCGAAAAACCGGAGTGCGCCGCTGTGAATCAGGCACCCCGCGTTATCGTTAACGATCTTCGCGAGCAAGCTCGCTCCTACACCAACGGTGTGAAGCCTTAGTAACCCAACGACAAGCCCGTATTGCGTCGCGGATCGTTCGCCCCATAGAAACGGTTGTTACCCACCGGCTTGCCATCCAGAGCAGGCGCACCGACCAGGATCGCCGCCAAATGGTTGGCATCTTGCGGACCAGCAAACTTATGGCCCCAGCTCTCGAGAATCTTCTGGGTATCCGGGCTCACGGCAAACGTCTCAAGGTTGGTGGTCTCAGGCATCCACTGCTGGTGGAAGCGCGGCGCGTCCACGGCTTCCTGGATATTCATCTTGTAGTCGATGACATTCAGGATGGTCAGCAAGGTGGCAGTGATGATGCGACTGCCCCCCGGTGTACCGACGACCATCACCGCCTTGCCGTCCTTGGTGACGATGGTCGGGCTCATCGACGACAGCGGCGCCTTGCCCGGTGCGATGGCGTTGGCTTCGCCCTGCACCAGCCCGTACATGTTCGGCACGCCGACCTTGACGGTGAAGTCGTCCATTTCATCGTTGAGAATCACCCCGGTCTTGCTCGCCATCACCCCGGCGCCAAACCAGTCGTTGAGGGTATAGGTCACCGAGACCGCGTTGCCCCATTTGTCGACGATGGAATAGTGGGTGGTGTTATTGCCTTCATGGGGCGATACACCCGGTTTGATTGCCTGGGAATCACCGGCCTTTTGCGGTTCGATCGCCGCACGCAGCTTGGCCGCGTAGTTCTTGTCCAGCAGATGCTCGATGGGGTTCTTCACGAAGTCCGGGTCACCGAGATAGCTGTTGCGGTCCACGTAGGCGTGGCGCATCGCTTCGATCTGGTAGTGCAGTCCCTGTGCCGAGTGATAGCCCAGGTCGGCCATTGGGTAGCCTTCGAGGATGTTCATGATCTGGCAGATCACCACACCGCCGGAGCTGGGTGGCGGCGCCGAGACCACATGGTAGCCACGGTAGTCGCACTCGATGGGGGCCAGTTCGCGGGTTTTGTAGGCGTCGAGGTCGGCCTGGGTGATGATGCCTTTGCCGGCCTGGCTGGAATCCACTACCGCCTTGGCGACCCAGCCTTTATAGAAACCGTCGGTGCCCTTGGCCGAGATTGCCTTGAGGGTCTTGGCCAGGTCCTTCTGCACCAGCTTTTGGCCTACCTGCATCGGCTCGCCGTTATGCAGGAAGATGCCACGCATATCCTGGTCTTTTTCGAACTCACCGGTGGCGGTGTGCAACAGGTCGATATCGCCCTGCTCCAGCGCAAAGCCGTTTTCCGCCAGCTTGATCGCCGGGGCAATCACTTGGGCGCGCTTGAGGGTGCCGTATTTGCTCAGGGCCAGCTCCATGCCGGACACCGTGCCTGGTACGCCGACCGCCAAATGGCCTTTGGCGCTGAGGCCCTCGACCACATTGCCGGCCTTGTCGAGGTACATATCGGCCGTCGCCGCCAACGGGGCTTTTTCGCGGAAGTCGAGGAAGGTCTTGCGCCCGTCCGCCAGTTGCACCGTCATGAAACCGCCACCGCCCAGGTTGCCCGCCGCCGGGTACACCACCGCCAGTGCGTAACCCACTGCCACCGCCGCATCGACCGCGTTGCCGCCGGCCTTGAGCACATCGACCCCCACATGGGTTGCCAGGTGCTGGGCCGTGACCACCATGCCATTTTCACCCGCAACCGGGGCTTGGGAAGCTGCATGCACCCCGTTGATCGTTAATACCAGCGCGGTAGCAATCAAGGTGTGACTCAAGGGTTGGTATTTCATCCATGGCTACTCTGATTATTGAGATGCACCAAAATAGCCCCTCGCTGATTCAATCCCCAGCGCAATGGCGTTTTTATTACAGAACTTGTCGGTCATGGAACGCACACCGCTGTGCAAGGCGGCAATCAGCTCTGGCCTATAAAATTAATGGCGCTAGAATCGGCGCCATTCTTTCGCCGCCGCCCTGATACGAGCCTGTCCATGAGCTTTGATTTCGACACGATCCACCCACGCTTCGATACCGGCAGTACCAAGTGGAGCCGTTACCCGCAAGACGTTCTGCCGATGTGGATCGCCGACATGGACATCGCCGCGCCGCCCGCCATTTTGCGCGCCCTGCACGCGCGCCTGGACCAGCAGATTCTCGGCTACAGCGTGGCCGGCCCGGACGTGCGCGTCGCCATCGTCGCTGACCTGTGGGCCAAGTACGCCTGGCGCGTGCAGCCCGAAGAACTGTTGTTCCTGCCCGGCGTCGAGCCTGGTTTCAATATGGCCCTGCACGCATTCGTCCAGCCCGGCCAGGCGGTGGTGCTGCAAACCCCCAACTACCGGCCGATTCGCCTGGCGCCGGGCAACTGGAATCTGCCACGCATCGAAATGCCGTTCGAGTTGCTCAACGGCGAATACGTCACGCCTATGTCTGCGATGCGCCAGGCATTGAGCGGTGCCGGTGCGTTGCTGCTGAGTAATCCGCACAACCCCATCGGCAAGGTATTTCCCCGGGAGGAACTGACGGCGGTAGCCAATGCCTGCCTGGAAGCTGGCGCGCTGATCATCAGCGACGAGATCCACGCAGAGCTGTGCTTCGACGGCCGTCGCCATATCCCCACCGCCAGCCTCAGCCCCGAGATTGCCCAGCGCACCATCACCCTGATGTCGGCGAGCAAGGCTTATAACGTGGCCGGCTTGAAGACCTGCTTTGCGGTGGTCCAGAACGCGGCAGTGCGCGAGCGTTTCAATAACGCGCGCTGCGGCATGGTCGACAGCGTCAGCCCCATGGGCCTGGAAGCCACCCGAGCCGCCTACAGCCAATGCGGCGACTGGCTCGCTGCGCTGTTGCAGTACCTGCAGGCCAACCGTGACTACCTGCTCGATGCAGTAAAGACCCGCTTGCCTGGTGTGGTGATGCATGCACCACAGGGCACCTTCCTGGCGTGGCTCGATTGCAGCGCTCTTGGCCTGGATGACCCGCAGCAGTTTTTCCTTGAGCAGGCCAAGGTCGGCCTGAGCGCGGGGATCGAATTCGGTGATGACAGCCAACAGTTCGTGCGCCTGAATTTCGGTTGCCCACGGGCGATGCTGGAGGAAGGTATACAGCGCATGGAACGAGCCTTGCGCCAGCGCTAACCTGCCCGACGAGGCATTCGTGGGAGGGGCAGGCAATCCCCTCCCACATTATTCATTCACAACTTGGCGATGGACACTTCAGTCGATTTCACGAAGGCAATCACTTCACTGCCCACCTTCAATTCCAGATCACGCACCGAACGTGTGGTAATCACCGACGTCACAATGCCAGACGCGGTTTGCACATCGATTTCCGACACCACTTCCCCCAGTAGAATCTCCTTGATCACGCCTTTGAACTGGTTGCGCACGTTGATCGCTTTGATGGTCATGTCGGCTTTCCTTTTGGCTGTTGGGTCAATCCGCACGAATGCGCAGGCCCTCAAATTGCGCCTCGATAGAAAAGATTAAAAGGAATAAATATCTATTTATCTATTCTATAAAGATATATGAAGTAAATATTCTTCGCCTCCCATCTGCCCGGCGCCCAACGTTCGGCAGCGACTTATAACCGCACATCTTGTGCGTTGACCAACCTTGTTACACACCATATAGTGTGCCCACAAACAAAACAGACCACTACATAGTGTGCAGAATCGGTATTTGCCGACCACACTCAGCGCAGTATTTCAATGCCTGGTAGCCTGCAAATCGCACATTTTTTGGACGGGTTGAACACCGTCAGAACGGATCAGAAGGGAGTATTTCAATGCTGAGTTGGGATGAAGTCGACAACGAAGACACCGGTGCAGCGGTGATCAAAGGCGCCAACGCCGGCCACGCCACCGAAGCCAACATGGACCGCCTCGACGGT